>JBOFKE010000215.1:0-13457 GCA_051657185.1 Bacteroidales bacterium
GCAGATGAAGCTTTTAAACAAGCAAAAGTTAATTTTGAGGCAGGTACCATCACTAATCTTGAATTAACTACAAGTGCAACAAATTTATCGTCGGCTAAATTGTTATTATTACAATCAAAAATCAATTATCTTGTATCGGTACAAAAATTAAAAATGAGTATTGGTGAGATAATTTATTAATTTCATAATCGACAATAATATGGAAAAAAATCATTCGAAATATGTGGATTGGGCATGGGAAGTTTTACATGCCTACTTTGAAAGGCGTAACCCTCAATTAGAGTCAATGGACGGATTTGAGTATAAAGCTGCATGTTTTGTTACTCTTCATACCAAAAGCGATCATTCTCTACGAGGTTGCATTGGTACATTAGAACCTAATCAGGTTAATTTAAAAGAAGAAATTCATACCAATACACTCTCTGCGGCTTTTCATGATCCTCGCTTTATGGCACTGAAAAAAGATGAAATGAGTGATATTTATATATCGGTAGATGTTCTCGAGGTTCCTGAAGCGATTGCTTCTGCGGACAAACTGGATCCGAAGATATACGGAGTCATTGTTTCGTCAAAAGGTCGGAGAGGAGTGTTGCTGCCTGATTTGTCAGGAATAGATACCGTCAGGGATCAGTTGGCAATAGCTATGAGAAAAGCAGGAATAGATTCCGGAGAATCGGTCGAATTATTCCGTTTTAGAGTAAAACGTTTTTATTGAATGCAATATGAGAGAAGCGCAATATTATAACAAACATGAAGACGGAAAGACAGAATGTGAGCTTTGTCCACATAGATGTTTAATAATCAATAATCATTCAGGAATATGCAATGTCCGAAAGAATATTGACGGGACTCTCTATTCATTAAATTATGGACATATATCAAGTATAGCTCTGGATCCGATTGAGAAAAAGCCGTTGAATGACTATAAAAAAGGTGCAAAGATCTTATCTATCGGCAGTATAGGTTGTAATTTGTTATGTCAGTTTTGTCAGAACTGGCATATTGCAAGGGCAGAATATCATGAAACGACTCCGAAGGAGCTTGATTTAACACCGGAGACAATCGTACAAATGGCTGTTGACGCAGTAGCATTAGGTAATATTGGCTTGGCTTATACATATAATGAGCCTTCAGTCTGGTATGAATTTATGTATGATACGGCTTTATTGATTAAAAATGCCGGATTGGATAATATATTGGTTTCGAATGGTTATATAAATGAAAAACCGTTGAGAAATCTTTTGCCCTATATTGATGCCTTTAATATAGATTTGAAAGGTACTGATAATACATTTTATAACCGATTGACAAAAGCAGATATAAATCCCGTATTGCAGACAATAAAGCATATTGCTCACTCAGGAAAACATCTGGAATTAACCTATCTGGTTATTCCGGGCAAGAATGATAATCAATCGGATTTTAGAAATATAATGGAATGGTTGGTAAATAATGCCGGAAGCGATTTTTCGTTGCATATTAACAGGTATTTTCCTGCATATAGAATGGATATTCAGGCTACAGCAATCGAATCATTGATCTCTTTAGCTGCTATTGCCCGTGAATATATACCGCGAGTCTATATTGGGAACGTCTGATTTAAAATTTATAATCTATGAAACAGATACGACAAAATTGTGTAGAAGGCCAGTTTTATCCGGATAACAGTAAGGAGCAAATCTCACTTTTCAAACATCAACTCGAAGTAGAGAAAGAGCGAATTAATTATGAATTGGCTTCAAAAACAATATTAGGGGGTGTTGTTCCACATGCCGGACATGTGTATTGTGGTAAGCAGGCAATACATTTTTTTGAGATAGTAAAGGCAAGTAAAGAAAAGTACGATGTTATTATTTTAGTTAATCCGAGTCACAAGGGTTCGGGTTTTGCAGCTAGTATTGATGAGCACAAATACTGGAAGTCATCGTTGGGTGAAATCTGTCTGGATGAGAAGCTGGTTGATGCAATGGGATTACCGCTTGATTCTCGATCGCAGGCAAAAGAACACTCGGGTGAGGTTATACTGCCTTACATTCAGTATTTTATAGGTAATGATATTCCGATTTTACCTATAAACTTTAGTGCTCAAAATAATGATAATGCAAAATTAATAGCTCAAAATATATTTGATGTATGTAAACAATTTAATAAGCGACCATTAATAATAGCATCGTCGGATTTTAATCATTTTGCATCGGCAGAGGAGGGTGCGAAGATGGATGATTTTGCTTTATCAGCTTTGTTTGAGTACGATCCATCAGAGTTTGAACGAAGGATAAGAGATAAGAATATTTCAATTTGCGGCTTTGGGGCTATTTTAGTGCTGTACTATTATTGCAAATTGAGCGTAGGAGCTTTTGATATGAAAATCTTAAGTAGAGGAAATTCAGGTGAAATATATCCATCTGAAAATGTAGTTGATTATATATCAATGCTTTTCTATAAAGACTATTAATATGTAAAATAGGTTTAAATAAAGTATCCGGTAGGTTAATTTTTAAATAAATAAGATTAACCTACCGGATATTTATTTTCTTTGCGATAGGAACACGAAACTGAAATTTAAATATTGGAAATTAGTAACACTTGAATCAAATTAAAATCAAATACTATACGCTACTAAACACCCCTTTATAATGAAGAAAATAATATTAATAACTGGTGCAACCTCAGGAATAGGCGAAGCTTTAGCTATAAAATTAGCAAAGGAAGGTTATAGTCTGATTCTGACAGGAAGACGAGCAGAACGGTTGGAAAAACTTAAGATAGAACTATTCAAAGAATATTCAGCGAATATTAAAACATTATGTTTTGATATTCGGGATAAAGAATCAGTATTTGAGGCAATTGATCAATTACCTCAAGAGTGGTCGGATATTAGTGTGTTGGTTAATAATGCCGGGCTGGCTGCAGGATTAGCACCTATTCAGGATAGTTTGTTAAGTGATTGGGAGCAAATGATTGATACGAATCTCAAAGGATTGCTCTATATCACAAAAGCTATTCTGCCTAAGATGATCAAAAAGCAGAAAGGTCATATTGTAAATGTCGGTTCTATAGCAGGAATTGAGACGTATCAAAACGGAAATGTGTATTGCGCTACTAAACATGCAGTAAATTCATTAACATCAGGTATGAGAATGGATTTGGTAAAGTTTGGAATTAAAGTATCTCAGGTGTTGCCAGGAGCCGTAAATACTGAATTTTCTTTAGTCAGATTTAAAGGTGATACAGATCGGGCTAATAAGGTTTATGACGGATTCAAACCTTTATGTGCACAAGATATTGCAGATGCAATTCAATATATTATAGAAGCACCGGATCATGTTAATATTAGTGATATGGTAATTTTACCTTCAGCTCAGGCTTCAGCAGCCATAACCGAAAGAAAGCAATAAATAGTCATGATAAAGATTTTAGTTTTAGGCGCAAACGGCTTCATCGGTAGAAAAATACTTTTTGATTTATTGAATGTGGAAATATATGAGCTATATGCGTGCTCATTGAGTGAAGATATAGAGCCACGAAAAGGATACATGTTTGCCCAAATAGATATCACAAATGAAGAAGCGTTAAATGCTTATTTGTCTTTAATAGCACCTGATATAATTATAAATGCAGCCGCAATGTCTTCATTGCAAGATTGTGAAATGAATCGCATGAAAGCCACAAAGATAAATGTGGAGTCAGTTATGACATTGATAGAATATGTAAAGAGGAATGATAAATATCTGATTCACTTTTCAACTGATTTCGTATTCAATGGCTATCGAAAAAGATTATTTACGGAGGAAGACAAACAGGATCCGCTTAATTTTTATGGTCATACGAAAGCAAGGGCAGAAGAGTTAATAAAAGCTTCGCAGATAAAGGCTGCAATATTACGTGTAGAAGTCGTTTATGGTGATCCAATTAAGGATCAACATGGGAATATATTCACTTTGATTCGGGATAAATTAGCAAAGGGGGAGATTGTTCAGGTTGTAGATGATCAATATAGGACTCCAACGTATATCGATGATGTGCTCTCTGTTATTTCGGTTTTGATAGGGAAGAAAGCAGAGGGAGTCTTTCATATCGCAGGTCCTGAGTATTTATCGATTTCAGATTTCGCATTCCGGATAGCCCGATTCTATGGATTTAATGAAAATAATATAGAAGTAGTATCAACCAGATTGATTAACGATCATATCGAAAGACCTCGATACTCGGGTTTATCAATTCAGAAAGCCCGCAAACGGTTAGGCTATAATCCCAAAAACATATTTAAATCGCTTGAAGAATTGACGCGACCAAAGAATAACATATAGTTTAAAGTTGAGAACACAACATAGAACCATAGTTGTAGGAAATATATATATTTGCATATATGAATTAATATTGATTTAATGGAATCTAGAGATATTGACAAAATAATAGCGTTAATTAAGCGTGAGGTTATTCCTGCATTAGGATGTACCGAGCCAATAGCAGTAGCTCTGGCTGCCGCAAAAGCAAGAGAGATTTTAGGAGAAGTTCCGTCAGAAATTCAAGTTTATCTTAGTGCTAATGTTCTTAAGAATGCAATGGGTGTTGGTATTCCAGGAACAGGTATGATCGGATTACCAATAGCAGTAGCTTTAGGCGTTTTGATAGGAGACTCATCATTAAATCTCGAAGTATTGAGAGAAGCAGATTCAAAAGCTGTTTCTAAGGGTAAAGAAATGATTGAAGAGGGACGCATCTCAATAGCTCTTAAGCCGGATATTGAGGAGAAATTATATATCGAGATCGTCTGTAGGAGTGAAAAACACTATTCGAAAGTTGTTATTTCAGGAGGACATACAACGTTCACTTTTTTGAGTAAAGATGATGATATCTTACTATCCTCATCTGCAACAAAAAAATCTGAGGAATCTGCAGATGATCCGGCTTTGTCAATGAAGATCGTTTATGAGTTTGCGACAACAGCTCCACTTGAGTCAATCCAATTTATTCTTGAAACGGCTCGTATTAATAAAACTGCAGCAGAAATTTCATTTCAGGGTAATTATGGACATGCTTTGGGGAAAACATTAATGATGGCTCGTCAAAAGCCACTATTAGGCGATTCTCTATTATGTAAAATATTATCTTACACATCTGCAGCATGTGATGCGCGTATGGCAGGTGCGATGATACAGGTTATGAGTAATTCCGGTAGCGGTAATCAGGGTATTACTGCAACTTTACCGGTAGTTATATACGCTGAAGAGTACAATAAAAACGAAGAAGAACTCATCAGAGCATTAATGCTCAGCCATCTCACAGTTATCTATATTAAGCAAAGCTTGGGCAGGCTATCCGCATTATGTGGTTGTGTCGTTGCAGCAATCGGATCAAGTTGTGGTTTGACTTATTTGATGGGAGGTAACTATGATCAAATAGGATATACCGTAAAAAATATGGTAGCTAATCTCGCCGGGATGCTATGTGATGGGGCGAAGCCAAGTTGTGCATTGAAATTAGCGAGTGGTGTTTCGACAGCAGTTTTGTCAGCAATGCTTGCAATGGAATGCAAATATGTGACTTCTGTTGAAGGAATTGTTGATGAAGATATAGATCAATCAATAAGAAATTTAACACGAATAGGTGCCGAGGCAATGGCTGAAACCGATAAGATGGTATTAGATATAATGTGTAACAAAAAAGGATGTAATTGATTTATACATGGGCTCTTCAGTAATCATTGAAGAGCCCTTTTTTTATATAGGTCATATCTAAATGTAAAAATAAACGTAACGATATTAGAGAATCTATGCAAATTAAAACGAAGTTGTCGATCAACAATAAAACTACTTTGTTATGTAATGTTAAATTTAAATATTGAGCATTTTATTATTGGGTTGATTTATAGGTATCTAAACTTGCGATCAAGAGAGTAGTGCTAATTTTTTTATTGTGAGTGTGAACTATAATTCAACACTCCTTGTTTTAGTAACATCTTTCTTTTAGATAAGATATGAGAGCATAAATTTAGAATGAAATAAAGTGCAAAATGTTTGTATGATTCGATTAATTATATACTTTTGCGCCCAATTTAAAACACAGTATAACTAATTAAAGGTTAGCATTATGGCAACTTCCAACTTCAGTGATAGACTTCTTGCATTGCAAGACAATTTGAAGAGTTTCGCATATACATTAACAGCGAATAGAGACGATGCCGAGGATTTGCTTCAGGACACAACCCTAAAAGCACTTGACAATCAGGATAAGTACTACGAGAATGTAAATTTTAAAGGATGGGTATTTACGATTATGCGTAATATCTTCATTAATAATTATAGACGTATCGTTCGTAATCAGACTATGGTAGATCAAACAGAAGATCTATATCACTTGAATTTACCTCAGGATTCAGGTTTTGATACACCGGACGGTTCTTATACAGTTAATGAGATTATGGCAGCAATTAATAAATTCTCTCCTGAATATAAAATTCCTTTTTCAATGCATGTTGCCGGATATAAATATCAGGAAATTGCAGACAAAATGGGTTTGCCACTGGGAACTGTAAAAAGTAGAATATTTTTTGCACGTCAAAGGCTACAAGAGTATTTGAAAGATTATGATTTAAATAAATAAATATGAAACGGTCAGCAGATCTTCTGCTGACCGTTTTTTTTTTTTTGATCAGCGGATAAATACGGTTGCTAGTAAGCGTCTCGGCGATGATCCCCTGTATAATTAATTTATTGAGATGTCATTAATTCAACGTTAACTTATACCTTTCGAGTGCTTTTATATTCTTTGATCACAACACTAGAAATGTTCTTTTTCCCTGAAACAGTCCATCTCGCAGACACATACTTATCAAGTTAGAATTGAGTGAAATACCTGTTCTGAGTGGACGAAATACGTATTTAATTTTTGAATTACCGTAAGAGTTCCGATTTTGCTACGTATGAAAAATATTTTACATAGGTATGTAAAGTTATTTAGATACGTACCAAAAATAATTTACATACGTATGTAAATCTGATTAGATAAGGCAAATAGGAGTATATCTTCGCAACGATACAGTATATCTCTGAAAAGATACGGTATATCTTCGCAACGATACGGTGTATCTTTTAAAAGAAACGGCGTATCTTTTCAGAGATACACCGTATAATTTAGCCAGTGTCCGGATTCGCTTTACGTTCTCACTACTAAAACAATTTTTTCGCGTTTTATTTGCAACCATTTGCAACATCCTCTTGAAACCCTTTATGGATCGGGGTTTGATGCTGTTGCAAATGGTTGCAAATGGTTGCAAATGAAAATCCATTTGCAACGCGTAATTGTCTGTAATATAAATATTTGCAGGTATGTTGCAAATGTTGCAAATAAAACATCAACTTTTGTGAGTAGAAAGCTACTTTGAGAGAATCTAAAGCATAGATCTACTTTTTAGATATCCGGCAGTCAGGATAAACTTAATATAGAAAGCTATCAACCGTATTTATCCGCGGATCCGTTTTTTTCTGTGATCACAGATCAAACCTTCACATCCGAGAATTGTTCTTAATATATCATTATAAATAATTCTTTATGATTCGCTTTTTTAAATTAATGGTAATACTGATTTTGCTAAATCCAGTTAGTAAAATTTATTCTCAGCAAACAATGAATTATATACTCAGTGAGATAGAAAGAAACAATGAAATGCTATCAAGCATGCGTTCTACTACAGAAGTAAATAAATTATCAGCTAAAATTAATAACAACTTATACAATCCGTCTGTATCATATGAGCATAAAGGAGGTAATAATTTTTCGGTATCACAATCTTTTGATTTTCCGACATTATATTTTTACAGAAATCAATTAAGTAAATTATCTGATAAACAGGCTGTATCAGCATATTTTGCCTTTAAAAGAGAGCTTCTGTTACAGGTGAAGTTATTATGTCTGAATCTGATCTATCTGAATCAACAGGATGTGATGCTAAAGTTACGACTGCTGAATGCACAGATATTATCGGATATGTATAAAGAAAGGGTGAGTAAAGGTCAGGCAAGTGTTCTGGAAAAGAATAAGATAGACCTTGAAAGAATGAATGTGTTAACGAATATTGAATCTAATAAAGCGGCATTGAGAAATGCCAGAGAGCAACTAAAAGCATTTAACGGAGGAATTCCTTTAAGCATGGATTTGTTAGCTTATACAGATACAGTCGATATACCTTCTCATCATACTTTGAAAACATGTTTTGTTCAATCTGATGAGGAGCTCAATATGCAAAAATGGGACGTTGCGATCGCTAAAAAAAAGATAACAATAGCGAAAGCAGGTTCTTTGCCAAAGTTGGAATTACAATATAAGCAAGATTTATTTGAGAGTCATATTGGAGGAATAAGTGTTGGGATGAGTATCCCTATTTTTGCAAACACAAATAAAATAAAGCTTGCAGAAGAATCTTTTCATGCGTCTATGAAAAAAGCTCAGTCAAAAGAGCAAAACACAGACTCTCAGTTTGAGCAATTATATAATGATTATTTACGATTAAAAGAATCTCTCAAGAACTATAAAGATCTGTTTAAGCTTCAGAATAATCTGGATGTGATTAATAAGTCTGTAAAAAATAATGAAATTACGATGTTACAGTACTTCGTTGAACTCAATAGTTATTATGATTCATATCAGATCTTATTGGATTTGGAGAATCAATATCAGGTTACAATAGCGAAATTGATGAAATTCAAATTGTAATAATCAGGATCATTTATAAAATAAAAAGGAACTACTTAATATTACATATAAGTAGTTCCTTTATCATTTTATAGAAGTGCATCAACTTTAGCTGCAATCGCCGGTTTTTGAGCTGCACCAACCTGTTTATCTACTAACTGACCATCTTTGAAGAATAAGATAGTTGGGATGTTACGGATACCAAATTGTTGCGTGATCTCACTATTATCATCGACATTGCATTTTCCAATATTTGCGCGATCAGCATACTCAGTTGCTAAATCTTCAATAATAGGTGTAATCATACGGCATGGTCCACACCATTCTGCCCAAAAATCTACTACCAATGGTTTTCCTGACTCAAGCAACTCCTTAAAGTTGCTATCTGTAATTACTAATGCCATTTTTCTGTAATTTTAGATTAAATAAAAAGTCAAATAGCTCAGTCTTGAGCTATTTGTATTTCTTTGTAATGTTATACTTTAAGTATTATCGAAGCCAAAAATAGTAACTTAATCTTTAAATACTAATTTATTTTATAAGAAATTTCTTCTGATAATTTTAAGTATTCAAGTAACTGCTTCGTTACTTCGATACGTTTTGTTTTGCTTCTCAAGGGAATAATTGTATCATGATGATGATCTATTACTTCAAAAAATAATTCAACATTCCCCTCTTTCTTATCAATTAAAGCAGAAATATCTTTAAGTATTTCAGGTGAGAGACATTCAATCGGGAAAGATACAGTCAGTTTTTGTATTAATTGATCCTTAATTTCAGACATCAAATCAATAGTCCCGATCCGAAGCTCATATTCGTTTTGTTTAAATCTACGGGGTTCCATACGACCACGTATAAGAATAAATAACCCATTAATCAGGTATTGTCTGAAATTCATGTAATCTTTACCAAAGAAAGGAATCTCAGTAGCACCGCTGAAGTCTTCTATTGTCATTATACCAAAAGGATTCCCAGTCTTAGTCATCCCTTCACGTACGTTCGTAACCATACCTCCCATAACAATTTCACGACCAATAAGATCATTTTTGTTATGCATTTCTATCATTTGAGTATTGCAAGCACCTTCGAGAATTACCTGATATTCATCAAGAGGATGAGCAGATAAATAGATTCCAACCAGCTCTCGTTCCTTGTTAAGACGTTGCAAATCAGACCAGGATTCGCCGTATGGTACTTCAGGTTTGGCAATTTCAATGGAGCCATGATCATCTCCAAATAAAGAATTTATCTGAGTAGATCTGTCTGCTTGAATTTTATTGCCATATCTGACAAGTGATTCGAGAAATATCTCTCCTTTTGAGTTTTCTTGAAAATATTGCTCTCGTTTTAAATTGTCAATTCCATCAAAGGCACCCGCTAAAGCCAGGTTTTCTAAATTCTTCTTATTACATGCTGTAAGATTAATACGCTCAACAAAATCATAGATATTCTGAAATGGACCATTTGCTGATCTTTCGTCAATAATGGCCTGAACGGCACCTTCGCCAACACCTTTAATTGCACCGAGTCCAAAGCGGATATGTCCTTTTGTATTAACCGAGAATTTATGCAAACTCTCATTTACATCCGGACCAAGAACCTCTATACTCATGGCTTTACATTCATCCATGAATTTAGTAATATCTGCAATATTCGATATATTTCGGCTTAAGACTGCAGCCATGTACTCAGGAGGGTAATTTGCTTTGAGATATGCTGTCTGATAAGCAACCCATGAATAGCATGTAGCATGAGATTTGTTAAAAGCATAAGATGCAAATTTTTCCCAATCAGCCCAGATCTTTTCGCAAACTTTCAAATCATGCCCGTTCGATTTAGCACCATCCATAAACTTAACCTTCAAAGCATTCATCTTATCGATAAGCTTTTTACCCATCGCTTTACGAAGCTCATCAGATTGTCCACGAGTGAAATTTGCCAGCAAACGGGACAGAAGCATCACCTGTTCCTGATACACAGTAATACCATAAGTATCCTTGAGGTATCTCTCCATTATCGGAATATCATATGTGATAGGCTCTTGTCCGTGCTTACGTGCAATGAAAGAAGGAATATAATCCATAGGTCCCGGACGATACAAAGCATTCATCGCGATCAAGTCTTCAAATGTTGAAGGTTGTAATTCACGCAAATACTTTTGCATACCTGCCGATTCAAACTGGAATGTACCCGTTGTCTTCCCGGAGCTGTAAAGCTCATATGTTTTTCTATCCTCTAATGAAATTTCTGAAATATCAATTGTTTCTCCCGATCTGATACGTATATTTTCAATACATTCTTTGATGATAGATAATGTTTTAAGACCTAAAAAGTCCATTTTCAACATTCCTACGTCTTCGATAAGAGAACCTTCATATTGTGTAACCAACATCTTTTCTCCTGATTCTTTATCATCAGCAGTTGATATAGGCACGTAGTTCATCAGATCATCTTTACCGATAATGACACCACAAGCGTGAACGCCTGTGTTACGGATATTCCCTTCAAGCATTTGAGCATACTTGAGTGTATTGCGCATTACCGGATCAGATGATTCAGCAGCATCCTTCAATTCAGGTACATAATTGATAGCAGCTTTTAAATTAACCTTCTTTACATCAGGGATTTTGTCCGGTACCAACTTTGTCAACCTATCGGATTCACTTAGTGGTAGTTTCTGAACGCGAGCTACATCTTTAATGGCAGATTTGGTAGCCATAGTACCGAACGTAATGATATGAGCTACCTTTTCCTTTCCGTATTTTTCGGTAACCCACTGTAAAACTTGTCCACGGCCGTCATCATCGAAATCAATATCGATATCGGGCATTGAGATACGATCCGGATTCAGAAAACGCTCAAAAAGTAAATCGTATTTAATCGGATCTATATCAGTAATACCTAAACAATATGCTACGGCAGACCCGGCTGCAGATCCACGTCCCGGACCAACCGATACCCCCATTTTTCTAGCAGCTGCAATAAAGTCCTGCACAATAAGGAAATATCCCGGAAATCCCATTTTTAAGATCGTTTCGAGCTCGAAATCAATTCGTTCTTTCTGCTCATCGGTCATATCCTTATAACGGCTTTTCGCTCCTTCGTAAGTAAGATATCTTAAATACTCCCCATCATCAGAAAATCCTTCGGGTAGAGGGAAAATAGGCATGACAGCCTTAGAGTTAATTGAATAAAACTCAACTTTCTCAGCAATTTCTAAAGTGTTAGTTAACGCTTCGGGAATATCAGAAAAAATTGAATGCATTTCCTGAGGGTTTTTGAACCACTCTTGCTTAGTATAACGCATCCGGCGCGGATCATGCAGATCAGCACCAGTATTAAGGCATATCAAATGGTCGTGTGCTTCAGCATCTTCGGCAGTAACGAAGTGAACATCATTCGTTGCAATAATTTTAACACCGGTTCTGCGCGATAATTCAATAATACCTTCGTTAACGACTTTCTGAAGTTTATATACGTTTTGATCAGCATTGTCAGCATACGTCTCATGTCGTTGCATTTCCAGATAATAATCATCACCGAAATGAGATTTAAACCATTCAATTGATTTTACAGCATCATCTAATCTGTTATCTCTGATTAAGCGGGGTATCTCTCCACCCAGACAAGCAGAAGATACGATAATACCTTCTTTGTATTTTTCCAGTATTTCTTTATCGATACGCGGACGTCCATAAAATCCCTCTACCCATCCTAAAGAAACGAGTTTGATAAGATTGTGATATCCGGTTTTATTTTTAGCGAGAAGGATAAGATGATTACCAGACAAATTTTCTTTACCTTGTTTGACGTGGCGACCGTTGCGGGCTACATATACCTCACAGCCAATAATAGGTTTAAACAACTTCTTTCTCGTTGCTGCTATTTCGTTTTTTATCTTTAAAATCTCTTCGGTCGAGGTATTATCCACTTCGAGCTTTTCGAGGCTTTTTTTAAGTTCTTTAATCAGGCCTTCTGTTTTGGAATTTTTCTTGGATACATAATTGAAGAACTCTTTTATTCCAAACATGTTTCCGTGATCGGTAATAGCCACTGCAGGCATACCATTTTCAATAGCTGAATCGACGATTCGGCTTATTGAAGCCTGACCGTCAAGTATTGAATATTGGGAATGGACGTGCAAATGAACAAATGATTGCATGTATATATTTTATTTATGTGCGATTTCAATAATGACAAAAATAAGAATAATCGGCCGAATATCCATGTACATAAAAATTATATTCAGTAAAATTTGAACATACCAATTCAAATATCTGTTATGCTGTCTGAATAAATAAAGAGTAGATTTAAATAAAAATATCGATTTATCATTTTGAGACTATCAAATAATATTTTAATATTGTACCCAAACTCTTTAGAAGTGAGTTACTAAGTTAACATTTTAAACCATAAAGCTTTTATTTGACATTATGAACATTGTGGAGTTTTTAAGCAAGGCAAACCTTAAAAAAGGAGGGGTTATACTAAATGCGCCGCAAGATCTTGCTGCTCTGTTTGTGAAAAAAGGATTTTCGACAACATTGCCAAAAGAAAAGAGTGATGTGACCATTTTATTTTTACGAAATAAAGATGAAATGGCTCTCTGGTCCAACATTGTTGTACCAAAGTTAAGTTATGATTCGACATTTTGGGTATGTTTGCCTAAAGGGTCTTCAGGCATTAAAACAGATTTAACCAAAGAGTCGTTAAGTAAGTTGTTTGTAGAGAAAGGATATACCTCTGTGAAGCAAATGGCTGTT
>JBOFKE010000216.1:0-6440 GCA_051657185.1 Bacteroidales bacterium
ATAAGAATCCGACGGAGACGCTCTTTCCAGAACTTGCCGCTCCAGTTATGTGTAGAGTGTGAAAAACCGATCGTATCATAACGGTTGTCGATTGAAAGTGCCTTCATCAGGTTGTAGCAAAACAGAACCATAATGACAGAGAAAGGCAAGGCTACGATCAGTGTCGTTGTCTGCAAAGAGTCCAGACCTCCTAAGCTCAAAAGAGACAAGGCTACGATTCCGAGAGATGCGCCCCACAGAATAATCTGCCAGGCAGGCGATTTAGGAGCATTCTTCGTTGCGATACTGTTCAGAATAAAAATACCTGAATCGGCAGAGGTAACAAAGAATACGCAAATAACAAGAAGAGCCGTCAGAGAGGTCAGAGTACTGAAAGGCAATTGATCCAGAAAGCGGAAAAGTAAGACATCGGGATTATCGACAAAACGGCTTAAGACTCCATTACCCGAACTTATATCGATATGCACCGCACTGGAACCGAAAACGGTCATCCAGATAAAGTTAAACAAAGAAGGGATCAGCAGTACGGCGATAATAAATTCGCGGATAGTACGTCCTTTTGAGATTTTAGCAATAAAGAGACCTACGTATGGCGACCAGGAGATCCACCAGGCCCAGTACAGAATGGTCCAGTTCGAGAACCATTTTACTCTTTCGGTCTCATAAACATAGGTATTGAATGTAAGAGAGGTAAACCGGTTGATGTAATATCCGATTCCTTCGGAAAACGCATTAAAGATATAAACCGTCGGTCCGGTGATAAGAACAAAAAGAAGCAGAAGAATGGCAAGAATGATATTTAACTGGCTCAGGTATTTTACACCTTTACCTACGCCTGAAAGAGCAGAGGCAATCGCGACAAGCATCACGATCAGAACAATCAAAGCCTGATAGCCAAAGCTGCTTTGCGGAAGAAGTCCCAGACTCACGAGCCCGGCATTGAGTTGAACGACACCGAACCCAAGAGTGGTGGTGATCCCGAAGAAGGTACTGCAAAGAGCAAAGACATCAATGCAATCACCTGTTTTTCCATGAATCCGTTCTTTCAGAATCGGATAAAGAGCACTTCGGAGCGAAAGAGGTAATTTGTAGCGATAAGTGAAGTAAGCCAGTGTAAGCCCCACGACAGCATAGATAGCCCAGGCATGTATGCCCCAATGGAAAAAAGTGTATAACTGTGCTTCTTTGGCACGGATAGAAACATCTGCTATATCGGACGAGAAGGTTGAATAATGCGAAATACCTTCCGCTACACCGAAATACATAAGTCCGATTCCCATTCCTGCAGCAAAAAGCATGGAAATCCAGGAGAAGAAAGAGTACTCGGGTCTGGAGTGATTGGCACCCAGTTTAATGCTGCCATATTTACTGAGTACGAGGAATAACAGGAAGAAGATAAAAAGGGAGACAACGATGACATAGAGCCAACTGAGATTCTGAAAAATCTGATTCTTAATTAAAGACAGGCATAATTGAGCTTTAATCGGGAAAAGTCCGCAAAAAAGTGATAATGTAGTTATAACAATAAAACTTGGTATTACGATTGACGCTGAAAATGTAGATGTGATCTTTTTTAAATTCATAGGCATATATTTATTAGTTTGACAATACAGTTATTGAGTCCAATTTTATAATTGGACAAAGAAGAAATAAGACTTGATTCGAATTGAATTCGGTGAATTATAAAATATTATTTTTCTTAAAAGCGATACTGTGTGAAGGCTTCCTTCTTGCTTTTAAAACCTGACATAAGCTTGCTATTATTAACACAAAAGAGCTCTAATGACTCTATGACCAGAAAGGATTTATTGTGCAAAGGTACTATTTTCAGACGGGGAATCCAAGTTTTTGGTATAAGACTGTTAAAAACGAAGTAACCCCGTGCCGGCTTCTTACGTCGCCACCCGGGGTCAAATGCTGCTTTTTTCTTTGGAAGAATATTTTTTTTTGCGGGATATTCTGATTTCGATCAATCGAAGAACCTGTCTCAGATCACGCGCTGTTTTAATTCAATCCTGCGGCTTTTAAAGCTTCATAACCTTTTGCATCAATAGGCTTGAAAGAATAATTGGAATGTAAGATGAAACGACATGCATCAACATCATTTTTGCTATAAGCGTCTCTTAACTTGTTCCCGTTCTCGATCAACTGTTTACGCGGAATATAGGCAACTGTATCAAACAATATTTTATTGACTTCTGTTTTACCTCTCAGGAATACAAGTTCTTCACATTGAGAAAGTACACCCAAGCCATGCCATGTATTATTAGCTTGTTGATTAACGATCCATAAACCTTGAAGATAAAAACCCATATTGACTTTATCAATTTCATATTCGTGTAGATCCATTCTTTCAACCTTCCCGTCACGAGTATAAGTTGCAGCAAATTTATCTCCATTAAAAATAGCTTTTACGGAATCTTCATAAGAGGCAAAATTATCAGAACCCTGACTCTTTGTTTTAGGCTCTGCTTTGATCAGAGCAATGTCATAAGCACCTAAAAACTTGTACGTAACCGATGACTCTCTACATGACACAGTAATTGTTAATATTAGCACTAAAACACCAATAACTTTTTTAGTCATAATCTTATATTTTTATAGTTTTTACAAATATAGTGTTTTTAATAAAGCAATATACACTACAGAAATAAAAAATATTATTTTCAAAGATTCTCTTTAGCGTGAATATTAATAAAATAATGCAAATTGAATATTCTGTATCTTTACCTCCTGCATCATGCAAAAAATGTATCGCTTCCGTTGTTTTCAGGACCGGGATTTAATTTGCCCCTTGCGTTTATTTTAATAAAAATGCGGATACACCAATCCATTTAAATTTATTCGGGTACATATATTATTCCTCCATTTTCCAGTTGATACGCTGCTCCTACCCTTTTCCCTCTTGATCCTGAATTGGTCTCCTGAGTTTCGGAAGGAGTATATTTCTCTATTTTATCTCCTTTTTTGGTGATAATCTCCATTTGTTCGGTCCCGGGATTCTTCACCATGGTAAAGTCTTCACGTGAGAACATCTCGGTCATGTCAAACCGTGTGACCAAAGCAACCATCAGTGCAACGGCAAAAACCATGGCAACATCAAAAAGATTGGTCAGCACCGCTAAAGGATCATGATCTTCATTCTGACTGAACAGTCGTTTTCTTTTATTCGCCATACACTTGTCTTTCTTTGAATGAGCTTACGATATATTCCAGAATATTCAGATCGTCGGCAACCCAACGTTGGCGGACCTGAAGCGTGATGAATCCGATAGCGCCGATTATAATACCGATAACGGTTGTCGCAAAAGCAACCTGCATATTGCTTGCCATGGATGCCACATCGCCCGTGGCAAGCCCTACCAAAGCAGGCCCCATAGGTATCAGCGTTCCCATTAGTCCCAGCATAGGACCGATTTTGACCAGCAGTCTGGACTTGGCCAGCTCTTTTTCAGACAGGATTTCATAATCCCCCATAATCTTATCGAGCATCAGGCTTTTCTTTTCATTGACCTTCACCCTTTCCAGAGCAATTAGCAATTGACTCTTCTTAACCGAAGAATAAGCCGGAAGACTTGCCATAAGATGCTCTACCGTTTGCGTATCAATCTCGTGATTCAGCTTTGCATTAATCTTTGTGCGGGATAAATAAAGTCCGTAAAATCCACCGATCATCACGATGGAGCGGACGAAGAAAAATATAAGGAATAGTGTTACCGGAATCATAAGTCCGGTCGATAACCAGTATAATATATTTGTTATTTGTTCCATTTCAATTGTCTTTTTACTTTCTTTCCAAAATCCGTTCGATACATCCATACACCCAGCAGTATCAGAGCTACCGTACCGGCAAGCAATACGATCAGCGGAATCCATTCGATCTCTGTACGTGCATGAGAAACATTATAGTCCGCCACGGCAGAACTGATCAGCAAGCCAACAACCAGAATAATCAGACTCATAAACACCTTAATTTCAAGCTTCAGACTTTCGCTTTGCAGCACATAACGGAAGATGCATCCCGAAACGCCTGTAAACAGAAACAGAATGGTCGCGTACATAAGAGCCGTGACAAGAAAATCGCCCCCTGCTCTGTATTTGAAGAACAGCAATTCGAAATAAGCGATTGCAAAGAATACGAGAACTCCGGGTATCGTTTTGAGCATACGGGACGTGAACGAGCGTTCCGCTTCCGGTCTGAAATAATGATCGAGTAAGTACACCGAGATGAATATACCTGCAATGGCTTCGGCTGTTGTCAAAAAAGCGATATTCTGAACCATATCGCGGTCTGCCAGTAAATTGCTCACAATGGTAAGGGGTTGTCTGATTACCCACGGATAAATCATCATTGCCAGAGCAGCCGCGAAGGCAGCATACAGGGAAAGTCCCGTAAGACTCCCCGACGATGCTGCTTTCAGGCTGTATCTGACCAGGACAACAATACATATCAATTGTACAAAAACTTCCATAAATCAACCTTTTAACCGTCTGTAGACAATCCAGCAGAGGAATGCCATAAACAATACAATCAGAACAATAAAGAGTGAGCTGACCGGATCGGTCTCTGCTTTTACTTTGGCATCGGACGACTGAGTCTGATTTTCTTTTTTCAGTACGACACCGTTATCCGTCTGTTCTGCTGTCATTTGTACCTCACGCGCTGCACTGATCGCTGATTTATATGTGTCCGCACTACTCTTACCGATGTTTTCTACGATAAAATCCTGTAGCTTTTTATTGTCACAAATAAAACCGCTGCAACCTGCCTGAAAGGATTCCACCAAACGCGTATGAAGTTCGGCAACCTCACTGATTTGCTGTTTGGTTGCTTTCCACATACCCTTGCGTGCCGACTCGAGCATAACCGCTGTAATCTCTTGCATGGCATACGGATTCTTTTCAGAAAAGACCTCCTGAATACCCAATCCGTAACTGTCCTTCACATACACTTCGTGATACTGATTCCAGATATGCTGATCAATGGCAGAGGGTTTCATCGCATTCCATCCGTAAGTATTGCGTACCGTTTCGGCAAAAGAAGACAAAGAACTTGCTTCACCTTTGAGCTTCTGAGTAATGTATTTCGGATTAAAAAGCGTCGAGGACGTTTCAACGCCGATTGCCTCTTTCAGCCCCTGTACCTTGGCACGGCTTGTATTGCGGAAGTCATTGAAATAGGCCGTCGGATCGTTACCCGTCACATGTTGTACCGCGGCTGAAAGTCCTCCCATAAACTCATAGACATGATCCAGACTGAGAGGTCCCCAGGTATTGCCCGAACGCGGTTGAACAACTACGGATGTATTGAGCAATGCAGCTTCAAAAACACCGTCTCTCATGCGTCCCCATTCATCGCTTCCGTTTGCAGAATAAAGCGCACCCATATTGCGGATATAACGGGTAGCAATCTGATCAGCAGAATCCCAGCTATCGCCTTTTTCAACCATTCCCATAATACCGGTCCCATAGTTACCACCTGCTCCGCCAAAGATCCGCTCTTGCGAAAACTTACGTGCATCTATCGGAGAAAAACCTTTTTCGAGAAGCAATTTCTCGGCATCTTCAACCCCTTTCCGAACATAGTTATCCTTACCCGGATCATTGGCTGCCATTGACACGGCCCGCTGAATCAAAGCCAGACGGGAAGCTGCTATATCGCGCAGCTGACCGGAAGTCTGAACCACCACATCAATACGTGGACGACCTAGCTTTTCGGCAGGAATCAATTGTAACGAACGGATATATCCGAATCCGTCACGCAAAGGCTCAACACCCAAAAGACTCAGTATTTGTGCAACCGTTGCTCCTTCACTCGATATAAAATCGGAAGACCAGAGCGTGAAGCTTACTTTCTGAGGATAGGTACCATTCGACGCCAATTCCTGTTCGAGCAGATTGTCAGCCAGACGACTACCAACTTTCCACGCCTCTGCCGTAGGTGTTATTTCAGGATTAATGCCATAAAAGTTTTTACCTGTTGGCACGGCCTTCGGATTCACAATCGGATCGCCTGCTGAACCGGGCTGTGTGTAACCACCCGCAAGAGCATTGATCAGAGCATCTTGTTCGGCAGAAGTACTTAACCGGAGATTCTCTTGCGTGCGGGTGATCTGTCCGATCGATTCCTTCAGTGTCTGCAATGCAGTTATCAATTCTTCATTTTTCGATTCAGGTTTATCGGATTCAGGTTTGGCCTGAGCCATTTTCTCCATCATAGAAGGCATACCCTGTTCTGTCTTTCCGATCTCTGAACTGTCAGCCGGAATAATTGATCCCTGATCGTCCAGAAAACGTGTAACAACCTTCTTTTCTTTACTCATCGCCTTACGCATCATCGCCTGCTGCCGCATTTTCTTTTGCATCTCTGCCTTTTCCGACTCATCCAGCAAGGCCTGATCCGCAGGAGATACGACCGAGGCAAACAGTCTATCCGGATT
>JBOFKE010000217.1:0-7114 GCA_051657185.1 Bacteroidales bacterium
AATTGCCTCCACGAAAGTAGATTTTCCTGAACCATTCTCTCCAATTATGAATGTTACGTTGCTATTGAATTCAAATTCATCTAAGCTACGTATAGCCGGAATATTATAAGGATATTCCGTCCGCTCCTCTATGGGTCTTCGATTTGTAATTTTATTGATGTAAATCATTATTTGATTAAGATTTCTTTCTATTTATGAATAGCATTTTGATAGCCGATTCTTAAGCTGTATTTTGTTCGTTTACCGACTATGTTTGCAATGAAAATAATAAATAGCATATATGCAAATAATTTTGATGTGTTCCACTGCGTATTATTGTTTTTTTCTGATATATAAAATGAACTTTCGAGTTAATACTCTTAGAGTATAGACTGTCAGGTATTGTTTCTAAAGTATGTGACAATGGGAAGGTAATCAATTTATCTGTATTTTTGATAAAAGCTCCCAGATCTAATTACTTAATTCAGAACCCTGTTATTTTCTATTTACGCAAAATTCGGGACACTGTCTAATTAAATTTCGACTTCAAGTATGAGTTATTGAATAATTGATATTTATCCGATTTTGTAATTTGGATTGTTTTATAGATATTGCTAAGTTGATAATCAAAAGCGCGAGAGAAATATTTGATACACAATAAAAACTAGCTCTTGGTTAGATTTTGAAGAACTCCTCTATTTTATGACCGATGGTCTCTTTTTTATATTGTCTTTCTATATCATTAAATTTCTCTTTTTCGATTGGATTTGAAATGTTTCCGTCTTCTAAGATATGCATAATATCACAAGAGTCTATTAGAGTTGAGAATATATGAGATGAAAGTATAATGCATTTGTTTTGTCTTCTAAGATAGCGTATTATTTCGGTTAGTAGTATATTACTTTCAATATCAATACCATTGAATGGTTCGTCAAAGATATAATAATTATTCTCCTGTATGATAATAGCGGTGAATGCAAGCTTTTTCTTCATGCCGGAAGAATAAGTTGATACATAATTATCAAGAGGAAGATTAAATATATTCTTCCGTTCGATATTAATAATTTCTTTACTCCTAGCATTTGCCATGAATCGGAGGTATTCACGACCAGTCATTTTGTTAAAAAAGAAGTTTTCGGTAGGTAGATATCCTAAGTTGTTTTTTAAGGATCCTATATCAGATGATATTTTTCCGTCATAGTTTTCTAATCCAGCTAAACAGTTAAACAAAGTTGTTTTTCCTGCTCCGTTTTTACCAATGATACCATATACAACACCTTCTTTGAAAGAAATATTTATACAGTTCAAAATAATTTTTGAGCTGTATTTTTTAGTGAGGTTTTTTATTATTATCATATTTGACGATTGTATATATTATTGATATTCTTAATAGCAGGATGAATGAATAAAAGAACTCCTAAGGGTGGAGGTATAATTAATGCAATAAAGTACATAATACTTTTTGTTATATCTGATTGAAAATTATATGCTGCATATTTGGTTACAATTATAGTTGTAATATAAATAAATCCAATTAATAATGTAGATAAAATTAAAATATAATTGTAACTAAAGAATATAGCTAAAGAGATATATGCAGGAGCAGTTAAAAGAAGAGTGTATTTAAATGCAGTGATTGTTTTATCAAAAATGATGTATAGAGGTGATTTACTATATACCCATAGGTAGAACGGTTTTTCCTCAATTGAATAAAAGCACATTACCATGATGAATAGTGATATAAGCATAACTATACCTAAGTTAAAGTTATTGTGAATTATAGACATAACAATACATCCATAGATTATTGGATATATTAATATTGTTCTCCTAAATCCAATACAAAATTCAAATGGATGATTGCCAAAAGGAGTAGGGATAGGAATTGATATTAGTTTAATTGGAGGGGTTATAGCTAGAATGAAGGCAATTGCAATAACTACTGCTATAAGTATAAATTGAGTGTGAAATAGTAATATAAGGCAAAATGGAAAAGCTGTTATTATATTTTCAGTTACTCTGATAGCGTAAAATTCATAATTATCAAAACATAACTTTAGGAAGTTGTTTTTCTCTGAATGGTTGTTTTTATTTATAAAGAACAAGGATATTATTAAATATATCAAGACTGCGAAGTTTGACGAAATGATAAAGATTAGTTCAGAAATACAGACGAACAAGAATAGAGATATTAAATACCCAATTATAGGGTGTATCTTAATATCATAAAAATGGCGATCAACCATTTTTTTTTGTAATTTAAAATATTGGATTAAAGAATTAGTATTCAATTGCAATTTATTTAGAGTTATAGATAATATGTCGGGGAATCGGAAATCCCCGACATATTGATAAAGATAATCGCAACGATTAAGATGCCTTTTCTGTAGATAATATTAAACCTAATAATATTAGGCCTCCAATAAGTAACGCTCCGCCTCCATTAACATCCTTGATTTCTTGATCTGTTAGATCAGTGAATTTTAAATTGTCCATATGAGTAAAAGATTTATTCTCTGAATAATATCAGAGAGAGTTTAAAAATAAGAAAAACAAACATGTTTGAATCGATATTTCAAAAGTAGGATTCTTCCGTCTAAAATAATAGACGGAGCGATAATTTTTCAGATCCACCACTTATTTTTTTTAAATCATCATGTTCTAAAGTCTCTACTTTAAAATAGATGTCCAGACTAAAAGCCTTATAATAGAAAAATGTTTCTTTTGTTCTGGAGTATGAAATAGGGGCATCTATTGATTTTAATTCGTCAATAAGGTTGTACAATGATGCTCTACTTATATCAAGTCGTTGTGATAAAGTATCAGGATTGCCAGTCCTTTCCTCTGTTATTAATTTATGTAGTAGCTGTATTCGTTCTATATATCGTAAAATATTCATAGCTAAAATTCTTTATTGTTGATTGTCGGTATTTGTTTTTGCCATAGCTTAAAGTATTCAGAGTCTTTTTTGTATAAATCTGAATGATTTCCTTCTTCGACTACAGTGCCATTCTTTAGAATGATTATTTTATCTGAATTCATTACTGTGCTTAAGCGATGTGCAATAATTAATATTGTTTTTCCTTCAGACTTTAATTTTTCTATAACTGATTGGACTATTGATTCGGAGTGTGAATCTAATGCAGAGGTTGCTTCATCCAGAATGAGTAGTTCCGGATTGCAGTATAATGCTCTGGCAATAGCAATCCTTTGTTTTTGTCCACCAGAAAGCCCCGCTCCATGTTCTCCTATATAGGTGTTGAATCCATTAGGCAAAGTCTCAATAAAGGATACTAAATCTAATTCTTTACAAATGCTCAAAATTCTACTTATCTCAGGATTATACTCTCCTAAGGCTATGTTTTCAACTATAGAACCTGAAAATAAGTCAATTTGCTGAGGGACTGTTGCAATCAGATTTCGTAAACTTTTGGATTTTAGATATGCAATATTTTTATTACCAATATAAATTTGACCGTTTGTTATTGGATATAATTTTAGAATTAATGCTGCCAGTGTTGTTTTACCTGATCCGCTATCACCAATTATAGCTGTTACGTGTCCTTTTTTAATGCATAAACATAAATTCTCAAATACAGAAGATCTGCTGTTGTATGCAAATGAAACGTTATTAAAGATAATATTATCAAACATCTCAGGAGTTAGATCAACGTCTCCATCGGAAGATTCACTTTCTAAATCCAAAATTTCAAATAATCTGTCAGCAGCAATCAATGCATTTTGGATTGTTTTATTACTACCAATAAGTTGTTCCACCGGATTGGTAAAATATCCGATTATGGCATAAAATGAAAGTAATGTACCTGCTGTTATTTCATGAGCGATAACTAAATTAGCACCAAACCAGAGAATTATAATTGTAAAAAGAATATTGAAAAAAGACCCGAAGGAGTTAATGCTGATATTGTTTACAGAAGATCTATACACTGTATTTAGAAGTTTTACAAATCGACTTTCTGTTTTCCAATTTTCGAAATCACTTACGTTGAATTCTTTTATTGTGCGTACAGCATTTAATGACTCAACTAGTTGACTCTCTAATTCAGCCGATCGTTCCATAACTTTTCGTTCTTGCTTTTTATTTAAGTAATTAGCTGTTGTATATATTCCTATATATATAGGGATGATAGCCAGCATCACTAGAGCTAACTTCCAACTGTATATGAACATGAGCGAAAATGAAAATAGTAGTACTAATATATTCACAATAATGGATATTGCAACATCATTTATGAATACCCTAATTTTAAAGGCATCATTGATTCTCGATATTATTTCTCCGACGCGCATTGTGTCGAAGAAAGATTGAGGTAAGTTGAACAGATGTTTGTAATAACCTAAAATAAGCCGAACGTCTATAAGTTGGCCTGTATTTAGCATGAATAGGCTTTGAGTAGTACCAATGAATATTCGGATAATAAGTATGACAATCATTCCTATACTCATAAGATTAAGAAGATTGGTGTTTCCTCCAATTATTACATAATCAGTTATTTTACCAATGTAAATTGATGTAGATAATCCTAGTATGGTATATATCATTGCCCCAAATACACATTGTATTAATACCATCTTATGCGGAGCAATTAAATTGATAAATCGTGATAGGTTTGAAGTTTTCTCTGAGCGGGATTTAAAAGTTTCATTTGGGGTCAATAAAATAAGAATATTTGTCCAGATTTCTGCAAATTTGCTATGTTCGCAACTGTGTAAGTTTCCATCTGCCGGATCCATATATACAATAGTTTTGTCTGTTACTTTGTATATCACGACATAATGTTGTAATGTCTTGTTAATAATGATATGAGCGATAGCTGGGACAGGTATATCCTTTAATGCTTCAATAGGACCTTTTACTCCTTTTGCGTTGAATCCTAATTTTTCAGCACCTTTAATCATGCCTAGAGCATTCGTACCTTTCTTATCAGTTCCTGCTAATTGTCGGATTCTTGCTACAGGGATTCTTAATTTATAATATTCAGCAACGGAGGCAAGGCAAGCTGCGCCACAATCCGTAATATCTCTTTGTCGAATTTTAATTCCCATATTCTATTATTTTAGGATTCATCCAAT
Organism: Bacteroidales bacterium; assembly: GCA_051657185.1. Taxonomy (GTDB): domain Bacteria; phylum Bacteroidota; class Bacteroidia; order Bacteroidales; family UBA7332; genus UBA7332. The sequence goes on from JBOFKE010000217.1 coordinate 5,074, forward strand.
TATTCATTTGATCAAATAGCAGTTGAGCTAATGATCTTTTTGTTAAGATTATTCTGGCTGTGACACTCATGCCTTTTTTTAGACTCCCTTTGTAGCCGTTTGGAAGAGTCAGATAATTCTCTGATGCGAGACATTTGATTTTGAAGAATGGCGAACCATTTAGATCCATAATATCAGGAGTAATTTCATACACATAAGCCTCGAGTAATCCCCATTGCTGATAATTATATGTGTCAATTTGTATTTTTGTTTTTTGATTTTTATAAATATACCCTATGTCTGATGGTGATATATAGCATTCAATTATCAGTGAGTCAGCACTGCTTATTTGAGCCAATGTTTGCCCGGGTTGGATAAAGTTGCCTTTTTGGAAGCCGACATCTCCAATAATTTTTCCATCAATAGGAGCGGTAATCACATATTGATCTTTTCTTTTTTTGAGTTGATTTATTTGGCTATTTAACTCTTTATTTTCTATATTTAATCTTGAAATCTCTGCTTGCCAAGCATTCTTGAATTGATTTATGATTGTTTCTTTTTGATGTAAAGCTGTTATATATCTACTTTTTTTGTTTTCAAATTCAAGTTTTGCCTCGACTCCTTGTTTAAATAATGTTTTCGATACATTGTATTCGCTCTCTAATTGTTGATTCTGCTCATTGATTTCTTTGATTCTTGATTCAAATTGAAGACTTTCAAATAGATATTTTGACGATTGGATATGCTTCATATCACGTATTAAATATGTCAAATCTGAAGTAAATATATGGTTTTCTTCTATTCTTTTGTATAATCTATTTAATTGGACATCTATTTCATCAGTATTCAAAATGATTAAGGTATCAGTAGCTTTAACAGATCTATTTTCAAGGATATAGATTTGTTCAATTTTAGCATTGATGGCTGATTGGATGAGGTTGTTTCGTTGTGAAGAATTTACAAAACCTCGACTTTGAATTGATACATCAATATAAATGAACGGAAGGCTACACAAGAAGCATAATACTGCACATACTACGACAGTATATATAATTCGTGTTTTTGTTCTACGTTTGGCATCTAAAGCCTGCACAGAGTCATCCAGAAAACCGATAGGTAAGAAATTTTTCATAAGTAAAATTGATTTAGAACTAACTATTATTGACTATATGTGCAAAGAAATACAAAAAAATAACACATACAAATAATTTATGTGTTTTTTGATGTATTTTACTTTCCTCTTTTGCTTTGAAGAATCAGATACTATAATTTCTCATAACAGCTTTAATCTGTCAACCAATTCCAGTATAAGTCAGTCTAATTCCTTAATTCAAAATTACATATGTATCAAAAAATATTTACATACCTATGTAAATATTTTTTGATACGTATGTAAAGAAATTTTCGAAGGTATCTAAATTGGGATAAAAAGGCCGCACATAGAAGAAAAAACGTCGTTTTATTTGCAACATTTGCAACATGCGCATAAATGTTTGTAATACAGGTGTCTACGTGTTGCAAATGGTTTTCTATTTGCAACCATTTGCAACCATTTGCAACAGCGTCGAACCCCGATCCATAAAGGGTTTCGGGAGGATGTTGCAAATGTTGCAAATAAAACGCGAAAAAAAAGTTTTAGTAGTGAGCGTGTAAAGTGAATCCGGATATTGTCATAATTGTATGGTGTATCTCTAAAAAGATACGCCGTTTCTTTTAAAAGATACACCGTATCGTTGCGAAGATATACCGTATCTTTTCAGAGAAACACCGTATCGTTACAAGCTATATTCCGAATTGTCTTATCAAATCAAATTTATATACCTGTATGAAATATTTTGCAATTTTATCCTATCCTATCTTATGTGATTTACCGGTTATAAATCAATGAGTTAATCCTGATATCCGATAAAAGAGATAGAAATAAAAAAAGCAGGAATGATCTGAATCATTCCTGCTTTTCTGCTGATAAGCAATTTCTTATTTAGAAGCTTTTGTTGTATAACGGCTATTTAGCCCTTCAACAACTTCTTTCGTAATATCGTATGATTTATCAGCATACAAA
>JBOFKE010000218.1:0-3676 GCA_051657185.1 Bacteroidales bacterium
TTGCAGATGTTGCAGATAAAACGCAAAAAAAATCTTTTGTAGTGAGAGCTTAAAGAGAAAGCGGAAATTGTCAAAATTTGTACGGTGCATCGCTAAAAAGATACGCCGTTTCTTTTAAAAGATACACCGTATCGTTGCGAAGATATACCGTATCTTTTCAGAGATATACTGTATCGTTAAGAGCTATACTCCAATTTGTCTTATCTAATCAGATTTACATACGTATGTAAATTATTTTTGCTACGTATGTAAAAAACTTTAGATACCTATGTAAAATATTTTTCATACGTAGCAAAATCGGGACTCGCATGGTAGTTCTAAAATTAAATACGTTTTTCACCAGATCAATATACGTTTTTCATAATCACCATATACGTATATAATGGATACCAAATACGTATTTCCTACTTCTGAAACAGGTATATCAATCCGTTTTTTCAATCATTGCTTATTTATCAACATTGAATCAACGACATCTTATTAATGAATTAATTGAGACGCATACTACATACAGCATTTATCAGCTGATCCAAAAGTTGTGAGAATATTAAATGACAAACAGGACATTTCGAAAAGCGCACTAATTGTAGCTTTCAAAATGTCCTGCCTGTTATATTTATCTTATAATATATCGAATACGAGTTTTTAAATCCAGGTTAGCTTATGCCAGATATGCTCCAATGGTCCCTGCTTATGCTTACCAAGCCACCATTTACAGAAAAGGATTTGCAAAATCATAACAATCAATCCGACAATCAAACTCCAGGTAATATTAATCACCGAAGCTAAACCTAATGCATAGGGAAAGAAAATAATACTACCGATAATTGATTGGCTTATGTAACATGTTAAACTCATTCGTCCATAATATCTCAATCCATTTGTCCATTTTTTAAACAAATCACTTTGATAAAAAATAACAAAAACAGAAACCCAAATTGCTGTAAAGCCAATATTATACCACATAGTTAATATAATTTTCAGCGAATCTGTAGCAGTCGATTTCGCTACATACAATACAAAACTGGAGAGTAAACTGATACAAAATACTTTGATCCAGAAATCAGCCCCACGTGAAAAATAGTTTCCGCGCGCCAGAATCATACCTATAATAAACAATCCGGGAGCTTGTAGCAATCTTCCTGCATCAATAGCCCAGAACAGACTCGCTAATTGCCCTGTCGTTATATTTGCCCAAATCATTGGCCAAAAATCCCCTGAATCAGTAACAGTCTTTAGCGTTGGATAATATGCATCGTTTAATACTGTTGGTATCAAGTTGATTCCAAAGCACTCAAGTAACTCAATCGGTTGAATTAAGAATAAGACAGCAAACCAAAACAAGTACTTCAAAGGAAGTTTACGCAGAGGAATCATCACAAATCCCATAATGGAAAATAATAACAACACATCTCCCCCAGGGAAAAATGCTGCATTTAAGGTTGCAAAAAACATCAGAAGAATCATGCGCCATGCAAAACGACAGCTAAAATCTTTTCCTTTTGCTTCTTGATTTCGCTGTTGTACAATAAAGGTAAAGCCAAATAAAAGGGCAAAAATAGTATAGCTTTTACCCGCGAATAAAAAGAAAAGTCCATCCCAAACACTTTGATTCATCGTTGCTATTGCCGGAGAGGATGCTTCAGGATACACCCCATAAATAAAGTGTTCTATAAAATGTAAAAGCATAATAGCTGCAACTGCAAATCCGCGCAGGGCATCGACCGATTCTACACGCTTAACTCTTAAAGTCTGTCCGCTTTGTAAACTGTTGTCCATTTGTTGGTTTTTTCGTAATGCTAATAAAAAAAATCGTTATCAGAACGAATTGTGTTCTTGCTTACAAAGATAGACTATATCATTATTATTGCTGTTGATTCAGATCAAAAAGACAAAAACATTCAAATTACATGTAAATAAATTGTTACCCTCATACGTATTGATTATTCATAGCTTCTCTACTCCTGTTGTTCCGTTTTCAATTGCCATAATATAAAAAGGAGCCAATTCCGGAACTAATCCGAAATTGACTCCCATTTACCTATTCATTAAAAATCGTCTTATTGAAAAATCACCTCAAATATATCGGCATCCCCTTCAATAACTACTTTTTTCGTTTTAGCATCTAATCCGAAGCTCACAAAAGATTTACTGAAACGTTCTGTTGATAAAACTTTATTGTCAGCAGACAATTGCTTAACAACAAGCTCTCCTTTATGCAATTTAGCAAGAATCGTACATGCTTTTGAGCCCGATTTTACACCAAAGCTCAACTGACCTTCTGCTTTATATGCTGTAGTCGGATTTTTATCAAAAGCATAAAGTACTTTTTGCATATCCGATGCTTCTACATTAAACCCTAAATTTTCCAATTTCACCGGATTTACATCAAAAACACGAACAGCAGCCCAGCTTTTTTTAGCAGATGGCAACTTGCGAATTCGAACGTAACGAGCTTTTACAGGCTCACCAGTCCATTTAATGATATATTGTTTTTCCAACGAATCTGTTAAAGCTGTCCATGCCTTACCGTCTGCTGAATATTCAAGGATTGTATTATCAAAATAATCCACGTCATCCACAGAGTTTCTTCCCTGAAGGATCAGTATTTCAGAAACATCTCTCACTGTACGAAGATCTGCACCAATCCAGTTATCAGTTTTCTGGGCTAAACCTGAAGTGTAGTGAGTCGTCGAATCATTGTCAAACATTTGTTTGCTTAGAATTGTCCCCAGATTATTAAATGAACCTACACCCAAATAAATTTGAGGAACTTCGCCTGTAAGCTTCGAATAGAATTCAAAAACCATATCATCCATTGCGTTTTCATAGAATGGCTGCAACTTCATCGTTCCTGATTTATGCTCGTTATATGCTTTACGTTGCTCATCGTTCATAAGATTCGCTACATAAGCATCCCAGAATGCAGCATTATCTCCCGATTGAGAAATCTTGATTAAATCAAGAGCTTTCTTTCCTCTTGTTCCAAGTTTGGTAAATTCAGCTAACCATGGACGCAACTCTTTCATAAGCAATTCGTTTTTACACTCTGCTTCCATTTGATCAGAAACGTTTTCTACTTTTCCAAATTCATTATACAGATCTTTAAATTGCTGTTCTGTATAATTGTTGATACGGAAAGTTTGTGTTTCCCATGATTCAGCACGACGATAACCAGTTTCGGTATCACAAGAGTGAATAGCAAATGTACGGTAAGCCTCTTTTGCCTCAGGTGTAATTTCTGCCAAACCTCTTTCCCAACTATCAATCGGGTTGTAACCGCTAACATTCCAAGTGTAATCAGCCACACTGTAAAGCGCTAGTTTTGATGCTTCACCATGCTCCATCGGATTACTTGCAAGACCAACAATATCATCCGGTGTAAGAGATGTATCCAGTCCGTAAACAGGACCTTGCATAATAATATGACGTACATAATCAGTCACCGGATAGTTCCACCAAAAATAACCCGGACGTTTCACACGTGAGTTAAACCAATCCATAGTCTCTTTTGTCAGGTCGCTACATACAACATCACCTGTCCAGAACATATCGATCGATTTATCAAGCGTGTTACCAAATGTAACAAGACTTCCTTTTTCAGTTGGATTTGCCCATAGCTTTGAGTAATCTGTCGGACACATAACCAATGATGAAATGTTACCTTTCGCTTCTA
>JBOFKE010000219.1:0-3298 GCA_051657185.1 Bacteroidales bacterium
AAGTTCACATGATTGCTGTAACAGCCGAACCCAATAAATCAATAACCAAAGTACAGGATAAAATAACAAAACTCATTAAAGAGCAGCATATGATTAATCCGGATGATAAGTCCGCGCTTTGGGTTCTTAATATTGAAGAACAATTTAAGCAAATGAGTATGCTGTTTATGGGTATCTCGGTTCTAATCTGGATTGTAGGTATGGGATCCCTGGCAGCCGGAGTTATTGGCGTTAGTAATATTATGGTTGTAACGGTACAGGAGCGTACGAAGGAAATAGGAATCCGGAGAGCACTTGGTGCCAAGCCGACTGAAATCATTTTGCAGATTGTACAGGAAACAGTTGTTCTGACAATTGTAGCCGGATTAGTAGGTATGACAATTGGCATTGGTGTGTTGGATGTTGCAGGCCGTATTCTCCAGGCTGATCAATCGGGTAATATCTTTTTGAAAGACCCTCAGATCACATTTGATGTCGCTGTTTCAGCTATGATCGTATTAATTATTTGCGGAATCCTTGCAGGATTGGTTCCTGCAAGCAGGGCAATGAAGATTAAAGCAATCGATGCAATAAGAGAAGAATAAACACATAAAATAAGAACGAACTATGAAACGAATTTTATTTATCTCACTTTGTCTTTTGATGAGTGTGACTACGCTTTTAGCAAGCGGTGCAATGAGAAAAGAAACAAGAAAAATTGGTAAGTTTTCATCGATAAAAGTTTCAAACGGAATCCGGGTTTTTCTGACAAATGGTAATTCGGATAAAGCGGTGATTGAGTCTAATATTGAAGATTTCAGAGATGTTAATATATCATCTTCAGGATCAGCTTTGACAATATCTCTTTCTCCTTTTGATAAACGGAATAATGCGGTATTTAAGAATGTGACGGTTAATGTATATCTGTCAACTAAAACGATTAATGAAATCGGAGTCTCAAGTTCTGGTTCTGTAACTTCGGAAGATAAGTTTTCCGGAAAATCATTAGAGATAAAAGCCAGCTCTGCAGGAGCCGTGAAAATGAATCTTGACATGAATGAAGTGGATGTGGAGTCATCGTCAAGCTCGGTAATTAAGCTTCGCGGAAATATAAATGAACTTGATATTAATTCTTCTTCAGCGTCATCTGTGGATTATGATGGTAAAACTCAAAAAGTAGATGTTAAGTCAACTTCAAGTTCTAGCGTCAACTTAAAAGGTGTTTCGCAAAATGCAGAACTATCGGCAAGCTCAGCTGCAAAAATCAAAGTGACCGGGAGCTCAGCCTTCTGTGAAGCTTCTACCAGTTCAAGCGGTTCTATTGATGCTTCAGCTTTTGTGTGTGAGCAAGTTGTAGCTAAAGCTAGTTCTGGTTCAACGTTGAAAGTTAATGCCGTTAAGAAAATGCAAGTGTCTGCATCTTCAGGAGCGAAGATATATTATAAAGGATCACCGGTAATCACTCAAGAATTAAGCAGTGGTGCCAAACTGGTAAAATTTTAATCTAATCAAAATTTGACAATAATGAAAAAAGCATTCAAAATACTAGGTATCATCGTTCTTGTTGTGATATTTTTGAGCTCATTCTTCTTTTTATGGAAAAAAGCACAACCGAAGAAAATGTACTATGGCATAGAGGTACCAAAGATTGATACCTTAGAGAAGAAAACAGTAGCAACAGGAAAAGTTGAACCACGCGATGAGGTGGCTATTAAACCTCAGATTACGGGTATTATTGAGGAAATCTATAAAGAAGCTGGTCAGTCTGTTAAAGCCGGAGAAGTAATTGCGAAGATTAAAGTTATTCCGGAAATGGCTAATTTGAGTAATGCTGATTCACGTGTTCGCTTAGCTCAAATAGCCCTGGATCAGTTTAAATCTGAATTCGAAAGACAAAAGAAGCTATATAAAACAGGTGTGGTTTCTCAAGAAGAGTTTGAGAAAAGTGAAGCAACTTATCAACGTTATGTAGAGGAGTTGGATAATGCTAAGGATAATCTTGAAATTATTAAATCAGGTATTTCAAAGAAAGGAAATGCGTATAGTACAACGCAGATCCGTTCGACAGTATCGGGCATGATTCTGGATGTACCAGTTAAAGTGGGTAACTCTGTTATTCAATCCAATAACTTTAATGACGGGACAACGATCGCAACGGTAGCTAATATGAACGATATGATTTTCCGTGGTAATATTGATGAAACGGATGTCGGACGTGTAAAAGAAGGTATGCCTCTGGTTTTGACTCTGGGAGCAGTGCAAGGAACTAAATTTGATGCTGTATTGGAATATATATCTCCAAAAGGAAAAGAAGAAAATGGAGCTAACTTATTCGAGATAAAAGCAGCAATGGTAGTGCCTGACTCTGTTTTTGTAAGAGCCGGTTATAGTGCAAATGCTGAGATTGTTTTGAATCGCAAGGCTAATATCTTAACGATTCCTGAGTCCACGATTGAGTTTGTAAAAGATACAGCTTTCGTTTATTTACTTACATCAAACGATGCGGTTGATCAAACATTTGATAAAAAGCAAATCCAAGTTGGATTGTCAGATGGTATTCGTATTGAAGTTGTATCCGGATTGAATAAAGATGATAAGTTGAGAGGAAATATAGTAGATAAAAAATAGAGCAAAACTATGCGTAAGATATATCTGATAATTTTAGCATTTGGAGTTTCAGCTGCTTCATTTTCACAAAAGAAATGGACACTACAGGATTGCATACAGTATGCAATCGAGAATAATCTCGATATTCAGAAAATGCTAATACAAAAAGAAAGTAGTGAGATTACGTTGAATACATCCAAAATGAGCCGTTTGCCCGACTTGAATGCAGGGCTCGGTCAAAGCTTTAGTTTTGGTCGTTCAGAAAATAGAGACGGGGTATTGACAGATCGAAACTCAGCATCAAGTAATTTTAATGTAAGTATGGGTGCGCCTGTGTTCACAGGGTTACGGATTACGAATGAAATTAAGGCTAATAAAAGTGCGATTAACGCGATTGTTGAAGAACTCGATCAGGCTAAGCAGGATTTAAGTATTCGTGTAACGAGCCTTTTTTTACAGGTCTTGTTTAATAAAGAGTTGGTGAAGATTTCTGAGCAACAATTAAACCTTTCCAAAGATCAGTTGTCCAAAACTCAATCTTTGAATGATGCCGGGCGTGTTGCAGACTCTGAAGTTTATGAAGCTAATTCAATTGTTGCTTCAAATGAACAAAGCCTTGTAGAGGCTCAGAATTCATATATGCTTTCTCAATTGGATTTGGCTCAGGCTTTGGAAATAGATGATACGAATTCATTTTTAGTAAGTGATCCGT
>JBOFKE010000220.1:0-1733 GCA_051657185.1 Bacteroidales bacterium
TATTCTGTAGGTATTTCTGTTGACTGGAAAAAAGAGCTTGAAGATTATGCCGGACACTTGGCTAATCAACCTAAAACAACCGCTGTAAAACCTGATTTCAAAGCTCCTAAGCATAAAGAAGTCTCTCAAAAAGGATTCCCTTTTGATGGTTCTGCTTATGTAAAAGAGCAAACAAATGGATTACAACGCAAAGAAATTGAAATTGCTCCGGGAGTGAAAGTTGCTTTTGTAAAAGTACCGGCTGGTAAATTCATTATGGGTAAAAATCAGGTTAACAAAAGCTATGCTCCTGCTCATAAGGCTGAAGTAAAGAAAAGCTTTTGGATGTCTGAAAAAGAGATTACCAATGAGCAGTTCAATGCTTACTTCCCCGAACACAGCAGCCGTTTTGTTGATCAACAGTGGAAAGATCACGTTAATGAAGGGTATATCGCCCATCTTCCGGAACAACCTGTTATTCGCGTTAGTCAAAACGAAGCTTCTGAATTCTGTTCGAAAGCAGGAGAGTTTGCAGGAATGAACATTACATTGCCAACTGAAGTGCAATGGGAATGGGCTTGTAGAGCCGGTAGCGATGAAGACTTCTGGTATGGTAACCTGAATACTGATTTTGCAAAATTTGAGAATCTATCCGATGCTCAAATGAATAAAATGGCGGTAACCGGGGTTAATCCTCAGCCGATTGGTGAAAACAGTTTCTGGTATAAATACTATACTTTCCATCCTAAAATGGCAAGTGTGGATGATGGTAATATGATTATGGCTAATCCGGGTTCTTATCTTTCAAATCCATTTGGATTGTATGATATGCACGGAAATGTTGCTGAATGGACACGTTCCGACTATGCGTCTTATCCTTACAACGAAAAAGAGCAAGGCAAAGCTGAGCTGAAAGTTGTACGGGGAGGATCATGGAAAGACCATCCGAAAGAAGCAACTGCTGCTTCCAGAAAAGGTTACTATCCTCACCAGAAAGTTCATAACGTCGGATTCCGAATGATTATAGAAGATTGATAACTTTGTAACCGGAAGGGTAGATTTACTCTTCCGGTTATTATCAAACCGAAACACCAAATACAGAATACAATGAGTTCCATTAAACGAATCCTTTACTCACACCTTACCACAAATATCTACTTACTGATATTAGCTATTCTTTTTGGAGCTGCAACCTTTATCGAAAAGTTTTACAGTACCCAAACTGCCAAAACAATTATTTATAATAATCCGATTATCTATTTATTATTGTTATTCGGACTTATTCATTTTGCCCTGATTGCTGTAAAAGGTAATTACATCCGTACCAAACGAATGGGTATGTTTCTTTTCCATGCTTCTTTCCTTTTCATTCTGATTGGAGCATTCATCACCAATATTTTTGGCTTCGAGGGATATATGCATATCCGCGAAGGTCTAAAAAGTAACGAAATGATTATTACTGCCGAGAATAATCGCATTAAAACAATTCCGTTTGAAATCTTTCTGGAAGAGTTCAGACTCCAGCGCTATCCCGGGTCTCAACGAGCTTCTTCATACGAAAGCATATTAAGAATCAAACACAACGGTAAAGAAAATACCGAAACATTGTCAATGAATAAAGTAATCCATATCGATGGATACCGCATATATCAGTCTTCCTTTGATCATGACGAAAAAGGGACTGTCCTTCTTGTTAATTATGATCCGATCGGAATGCTTGTTTCTTATCTTGGCTACATAATTCTCTTTATCGG
>JBOFKE010000221.1:0-1931 GCA_051657185.1 Bacteroidales bacterium
CGGAAAGGTATAGTTCATACCCTTCCGTTTGATTCTGTTGTTATAACTCAGGTGCTACATTTACATATTCCCAATCCAATATTTCCAGACCTACTTCCAGATCGACATCTACAGCCTCCGGCATTGGATCTGTCGGATCAGGGTCAACGATTTCAGGCTCAGTCGGACCTCCATTATCTGCAGATACCTGAAGCGATACGGTGAAACGACTTAGTGATATATGTTTTAAGTTTAAACTATAAACATGCCCCGCCTTAAAATCAATAATTCGGTTAATGTTTTTATTTACTTCAAAAAAAGAACGCATAGTCAACCATCGGGGTGATGTTATTCCTCCTTGTATTACCGCAAGTTTCAAGATTATGTGCGGCATTCCTTCTTTGACAGCAGTTAAATCATTCGTAGAAACAGATTGCGGAAATAGATTATAGCCGGCAACTTTTTTATTACCATTATCTAATAAATATTCATCCCACATATTGGAGAAAATGCCAGTCTCACCATAAGCTGTTTTAGCAACTTCTTCCCAATCATCTATACCATCTCCTTTAAAATAAGTCAAGCCTGATGTATCACGCGTATTCTTTATATTATTCACATATACTTCTTGTACTTTAATCGTTTCACCAGCATAATGTGGTGTAAAAACTAATGAGTATGTGTATGTGCATTTATGAGTTTTATCGACCTGTTCATCACACAGTTTTTCTGCTTCAGCTTCTTTGATTTTAACTATCTCTTCTGAAAAATATTTAAGCACTTCTTCTCTTGTTGCGTTGGAATTGTTTTCTGGAACCTTTGCAACATTCAACTCAGAATCTCCTTTTACCTCAAACCGGCTTAATGCAGGAGTAACCGGGATCATAGCTTTCCATAACTTATTTCCTGTTGCATTATTCACATCTGTAGAAGGAGTAACTTCGCCTGTCCCTTCATACTCCATGTGTTTCAGTTCATATCCAGCGTTATGCTGCAATGAATTAATCTTAGCTTCGGAAGCCACGGTATTCACATAGGCAGTAACCTTTGCTGTAGAAGTATGAATATTCTCAATCGTAATAGCCTTATTCCTTTTAATAGCATCAATTTGTTCATCACCTAACTTTTCTGAACCTAAAAACACATCATTTGCAGTCTTAAACTCCAAACGTAAGGATTGGATATTTTTTCTCACTTCTTTTATTAAACCTTCCTGATCAGCTCCGGGATCCAGCCCTTTGGTTTTCAGTTCAGAGATACCTAATGAGAACTGTAAGTTCTTCCCTGTTCCGTTAATTTCCTGAATGTCATCATTCGAACATGACACTAAGGCACTGAGTAATATCAGTCCTAAAAGTTTTTGCTTAATCATAAGTAAACGTTTTTATTCGTGTTAATTATTAAAGTCCGATCGTTCAAGTATTCGTAAGTTTTCCGCTGCCTGCGTAAAGCCTTCCCTGTCTGCTTTCTCAAAATATTCCTTTGCCTGTTTTTCATCTCCCTCATACATCGCTAACACACCCAACGCGTTATACAAATACCCTTTGGGGACATTCTGTCCCATATCATTTTGCAGATAAGATCTGGCTTTTTCCATATCTCTTAATTTTAAAGCTACGGTAGCCGCATTAAATACAGCAACATCATTTCCCATATTTCTATCTGCCGACAAATAGAGATACTTTGCTGTATGTGTCAAATCATTTTGTGCTGCTGTTCCTAAAGCAAACAATTGTTCATCCGATAGCATTTCTGTATATTCCGGCTCAGTGATACCCGAATCTGCAAAAGCTTTTTCATCGATTTGATAACAGAATGATAATTCTGCTTTTCTAAGCTTTGTCAGATAATGCTTCTTCAAATGAGCATAGAACTGTCCACCATTAATTCTCTTCAATTGTTGCTTTCGCTCTTCCGGAGTTATATCTGATGATAATATATCTCTTGCAGCT
>JBOFKE010000222.1:0-5495 GCA_051657185.1 Bacteroidales bacterium
TGAATTTTTCGGGAGGTCTAAGAAGAAAGAATTAAAGTTGGTTGTCCGGAGAACAAGATGAATGAAGGAGAATAAAAAAAGGCAATCTTTTAAAGACTGCCTTTTTTATTGAGTTGCGGGAACCGGACTCGAACCGATGACCTTTGGGTTATGAGCCCAACGAGCTACCACTGCTCCATCCCGCGATGTTTATGATGCAAAAGTAGTGTAAATATTTAAATAAGCAAGTGCTCGTGTGAAAATAGTAGTGTGTGTTAAGTTAAATTGGCTTTTTGAACGTTTGATGTTTCTAAATTATAAATAATCGACACATCTTTCCAGAGCCATTCCCCGAGATCCTTTAATCAGTATATATGAATTTTCGAAAGCTCTGTTTTGTAAATATTCAATTAACTCCTCAGTGGTTTCGAATATTGGAAAATTATGCTCGGTTTGTTTAAACATCTCGCCGATCAAAAGGACTTCATTGAAGTGCAGTCCGGATATAAAATCAACAATTTGCTGATGTTCATACAGAGACGTTTCTCCTAACTCCTTCATATCGCCTAAAATAAGAGTTTTATTTTGCACATCCATCGCTTCGAAATTCTTTAAAGCAGCCAGCATACTGGTCGGATTTGCATTGTAAGCATCAATGATCAGGTGGTTTTTGCAAGTCTCTTTTAGTTGAGATCTGTTGTTTGAAGGTTCGTACTCTGTAAGAGCCTTTGATATGTCTTTGTGTGCCACCTGGAAGAAGCATCCGATAGCAATGGCAGCCAAAGCGTTTGGTAAATTGTAGGTTCCGATTAATTTGGAGTGAACCTCACCCGTATAAGCTGCGTGCTTCCATAAGAAACCCAAATAAGGATTGTTTTCAGTAATCCGGCCACTTACGAAGATACGTTCAGACTCTCCGTACAACACAGACTCAATACCGGTAGAAAGGTCTCTTAATATAGAGTTTTCGTTATGTCGGAATATCTTTCCACCTGTTTTCCGGATATAATCGTACAGCTCACCTTTAGTTTTGATTACGCCTTCGAATGATCCGAATCCTTCTAAATGAGCTTTACCGATATTTGTTATCAGACCGAAATTAGGTTCTGCTATTTCTGCCAGAGTCTTGATTTCCCCCGGATGATTGGCTCCCATTTCGATAACGGCAATATCATGATCTTCCCGTAATTGTAGCAGGGTCAAAGGAACTCCGATATGATTATTTAAATTACCTTGTGTAAACAAGACATTGTATTTCTTGCTGAGAACAGCAGCTGTTAGTTCTTTGGTTGTTGTTTTGCCATTTGTGCCGGTAATCCCGATAACAGGTTTGTTTAGTATCCGTCTATGGTGTCGGGCTAATTTTTGTAATGTGCATAAACAGTTATCTACCAAAATAATTCCGGGACTTCCGTCGAAGTATTCTTTTTCATCGATAATTGCGTACTCAGCGCCTGCAGCTAAAGCTTGCTGAGCAAACTCATTTCCGTTAAAGCGTTCACCTTTGAGCGCAATGAAAATAGAACCCGGAACGCATTTGCGCGTATCCGTAGTGATATTAGGGTATTCTTTGAAAATAGCGTATAATGAATCGATCATAATCGGAGATCTTTTTATTTTAGATAATAAGTCATTGCCTCAGGCATGACTGTCTTTATATTGTTAATTCGTTCCTGATCTGTCGGGTGAGTACTTAGAAAACTATTGCTTTGCCCCGAAGCGTTTTTTTGTGCCATATCTTGCCAAAAGCTGACAGCGCGGTTAGGATTGTATCCTGCCATTGCTGAAAAAATAAGTCCCAGACGATCGGCCTCGTATTCGTGCTTACGTGAATAGGGAAGCATTAAACCGACGTTGGCTCCAACTCCGAAAACACTTTGAGCCAATTTTTGTGTTTCTGAGGATTGACCTCCTAGAGCGACCTGGAGGATTGAACTACCTGTTTGCACCATCATTTGCTGACTAATGCGTTCATTGGCATGTTTGGCAACCGCGTGCGCAATTTCGTGTCCGATGACTATTGCTAACCCGCTTTCGTCTTTTGTGTATGGTAAGATCCCTTCATTGATGACTATTTTGCCTCCGGGCATACAAAAAGCATTTGGCGTAGGATCTTTTACTAAATGAAACTCCCAGTTGAAATTATTTACCTCAGAGGAGAGTCCTTGCGAGTTAAGGTATTTCTCGACAGCACCGGCTATACGCTTGCCACACCTTTCAACCATTTCACTGCTCACTTTATTGGAAGACGGCGTAGATTTAGCCATATAGCTAGAAAAGCTTTGCTTGCTTAAAGCAATAACTTCTGCATCAGAAACTAAAAGCAATTGTTTCCTTCCTGAAATAGGAATAGAGGTGCAGGCTGATATCATAACCAAAAGACCTGCAAGGATAATTGTTTTTTTCATGTTGTAAGTATCGTTTTTACATCAATAAAAACACAAATATAGAAAAAAGTTTATTTTTTCGTTTCTATATCTTCTAAATGTAACTCAAGAGCTTTAGCTGAAATGACAATTTCTTTAATTGAAAGCGCAAGAGAAATAATCAGAAATAGGAGTGCAATTCCAAACACCCATATAGCGATCGTCATGAGGTGAATGTATATAAAAAACATGCAGGCAACGCAAAGCAGCAGACTGGTAATTCCTAATATCTGCATGGATCTGGTCAGATAAAGTCGTTCTCGTAAATTATCTATTTGGGCTTTCGCAACGGGATTGCTCGTATCTTTGAATTCTTTTTTTAGATTACGTATCACTTGTGCGTAAGAAAGAAAGCGGTTTGTATAAGCTAACATTATTAAAGATACTGCCGAAAAAAGAAGGCTCGGAGTGGCTAACGTTAATTCTTCCATATATTGCTATTTGAATTTATGCGCAAATATCGTATTTATTTTACAAACTAATCTTCTTATCTTTGTAAAATAAATAAGTAGCTAACATGTTTGAGCAAATCAAAGGAGTTGTCCTGAATGCAGTTGAATATTCGGATAAATTATCCATCGTCCGTATCTATACCGATAAATTTGGTATGGTTAGTTTTACGTTGCCAAACGCACGAAGTAAGAAGGCTGCTGTGAAAAGAAATTTGTTTCAGCCTTTGAGTTTGCTGGAGTTGGTGATCGATTATAAGGCAGGGAGGCAAGTGCAAAAGATAAAAGAAGCACGCGCTGACTATGTCTATTCGTCTTTGGCTTTTCATCCATTGAAGTCGGCTGTTTCTCTTTTTTTGGCTGAAGTGGTCGGTCGTTTTATTCAGGAACAGGAGGAAAACCCGCAGATTTATGTTTTTCTCGAAAATAGCTTTAAGATTCTGGATCTTTTAGATAGGGGTGAGGCTAATTTTCATCTTGTTTTTTTGTTCAGATTTATCGAACATCTGGGTATCGCTCCTCAGTTTAAAGAGGTTGATTCGGGCTTTTTATTATTGGATAAAGGCCTTGTTGTAGCGCAGAAACCTTTATACGGTGCGTTTTTTTCGGAAGAAGTTACAGGCTTACTTATATACATATCCCGGTTTGACTATATGAGTCTGGATGAAATTAAATTAAACAGAATGCAGCGGAATCTTTTAACCGAGTCTTTTATTAATTATCTGCGTTTTCACTTGAATCAGCATATAACCATCAAATCATTTGAGGTTCTACGTTTATTGTTTGAATAGATTTCTTTGATAAATAGGATTGTAAATAATAACAACGGGCTTATGAAACTTCATAAGCCCGTTGTTATTATCCGGTTATACAGATCTCATTATCCTTTTTGCGGAAGTTATAATTCATGAATAACTAAGACCGGATTATCATCCTCATTGATGTCAGGCAGAAGCTTTGATGCCAAAGCCTGATCAGCATCTATTATGGAAATAATTACATTCTCATTGGAGTAGAATATGTTAGTTGTAGCTTTTATATTCAGAATCGTATCTTGTTTATTGATGATTATAGTATTCGGATATTGTTTGTTATCCAATTTGTCATATACAGCCAGATGTTTTCTTCTGTTTTCTGATACCGCATTTTTACTTATTTCGTAAAATACCATATAGTATTTCTCAGTGTCAATAAAATTAGATACGACTGCGCGCGGATCTGTGATCTTTTTTTTCATCTGATAGTCTCCGACTGCGATTAATTCATCGTAATCAAAATACATATTCTGCATATCGAGAAACCCGACAGTTTTCAGTTTATTGTCAGGTTCAATCTGAAAGATGCTATCGTTAAAGTAGTGATACATGTAGAGTTGATCGGCTACTTTATTAATAAACGTTTTGCCCATAAATGATTCTCCGATTTCCATTGTGCGTTCAGGTCTGGAAATCGTGTCGGTGATCATTGTCTTTGTATTAAGTTTCAGAAGTGCAGGTGTTACGCTGTTTTCGAATCCATAGAAATAGATGTTTGATCCATTCAGTATGAATCTGTTGTAGGAATAGTGAGGAAGTTCAAATGATTTTATAAAATCACCTGTCAGTGTATATGTAACCATTTTACGTCCAAAATAATCCATTACGTAGATTATATTTCCAGGTTCGTCAATTTGTAAGCAGTACGCATTTAAGTATTCTTCTGGTCCTTGCCCGATTCCTCCGATAGTTTGGATGAATTTGCCTTGTTTTGAGAATTTGAAGACTAAGCCATCAGAGATAATCCAATAGGCTTCTTTGCTTTCCTCAACGCTGGAGATTTTGGATAGAAGGCATGAATCTGTTGTTTCCAGCGGGATCAGTGTTTGTGTCATGTTCAGGGATTTAGAGTCAAGCTCTGATTTATCACTAATGACAGACATTGAGTTTAAGTTTATGACGGGAATACTTTCTTTGTTTTTTGAGCTGTTGCAAGCTGTAGTTATTAATATAACTATCATCGAAATATGTATGAGTTTATTTTTCATGATAGGGATTAATTAGTTGATGGTTAATTGAATTTTCCAAATGTAACTATTATTTTGAAGGGACCTTAAGTTTGAGGGGTCTATTTAATAAAAAAAGGATGAGTCTCAATTATTCAGACTCATCCTCCAGTATAGAATTTTAGTATTCAATCTAAGCTATTTAGTGGCTTTTGTTTCTTTGTGTCTCATACCGAACCATATAATCATAAGGTTGATAAGAGCTAAAAGTACAAAGACTTCAAATCCCCAGGCATATCCCTCTTTACCGAATTTAGTAGCAATAGCACCCATGACAGGCGGAACTACAAATCCACCGAAAGCGCCAATACCACCGATCCACCCTGATGCACCTCCAACGGCTTTAGGTATAAAGAACGGAACCATTTTGAATACAGCTGTGTCATTTACGCCCATTGCTACGGCGATAAGTATCGTAAAGAACATAGATATGGCAAAATTGGAACTAAAGCCCATTCCGAATGCTGCAATACCTAGCAGGATCATGGAGTAAATACATAATCTTTTTCCTCCTACCTTGTCCGCTAAAGGACCGGCGAATACACGGATTATTGCAGAGAGAATTGAGAATATAGCAGTTAATACACCTGCTTTGATAGG
>JBOFKE010000223.1:0-5143 GCA_051657185.1 Bacteroidales bacterium
TTTTCTTTATTATTCATTGCCCAAATCGCGAATAAAAGAAAACTATCCTCGTTATTCGATACCTTTATTGGTAGAACATATCTATATTTAGGATTAAACTCCTTCATCAACTCTAACCTATAGTCAGAATAAGAAAAAATACCAAGCCCTTTTTTTCCTGAACTACTATACCAAATAAAATCGTTTGGAGTTGGTGTTAATTCTCCAAAACGAAGTTTCTCTTCTGATTCACATTCTGAGATAATCAAAATATCTGGAAGCAATTCCATTACTTTTTTATGCTTGTTACGAAATGCTCCCTGACAATTCCATGCTACTATTTTCATATTTAATATCAGATTACGTGAATTTTGTATTTTAATATTCCCCAGAAATAAAAAGTTTATTTTAAAAAAGTAACGCCTGCAGTTCAAATATATATAATATTAAATTTCAACACATTCATTAGTCAATAAATAATAATTACAGAAAATTCATCTACAAAGGTATTAATAGTGTCAACCAATTCAGTATAAGTCAATTTATTTACCTAATAATAAATTAGATACGTACCAAAAAATATTTTCATACGTATTAAAATATCGCCAGATACGTATCAAAAATATTTTTAATACGTATGTAAATCCAGTAAGATAAGGCAAAAAAAACAAAAGCATTTCGTTATCCGCAAATACCTTTGTTTTCTATATGAAATGCGTTTGTTTTTTCAAAAAGATATACGGTATCTTTTGAAAGAAACGGTTTATCTATGAAAAGATATACCGTTTCTTTTTTGAGATATACGGCTTTAGTAAACAGATATCACTAAAGAAATATTTGTTCCAATTGATCCTACACATCCTACACCATCTTACACCCGATCATTCACACTTTACCTGCTGTTTATGAACAAATTAAAACATTTGAGTCAGATGTGAAAGATAAATTGCATATTCCTCTAGTGTTTCTTCTTATTACTCCCACAGATTATTTTTTCGCGTTTCATCTGCAACATCTGCAACAAAGCTATCAAACCCTTTACTGGTCGTACTTTCAGGTGTTGCAGATAGATTTTCATCTGCAACCATCTGCAACCATCTGCAACACAACAAACATCTGTATGTAAACAACTTACATGCACTGTTGCAGATGTTGCAGATAAAACGATCAAAAAAACGTTGTAGTGTTTCGTATATATTTATAAGAATCAATATTCAATTATAAATCAGAGCTAATCCAATCCAGATCGAATACCGCAAACTTAATATTCTCATTTGCCTCAAAAATAACACCTATCTTGTTTCCCGGTAAACGTGTAGGGACCGAATACTGATATTCTGTAAAACGATTACCATAAATTCGCTTACGTATATCCCAGGTTTCACCTTCATCATAACTGATTGCCATACTTCCGTTGATCCGGATCAGCGGAGTCGTTGCATACGTTCTTTTTGTTTTGCTATCAGTCAGATTCGATGCCGGATTCACGAAAAGAAGGATCGACTTTTCATTGTCTTTCAATCCGCTATAACGAAAAATAGCACCCTGACATAACGGATCGGGCATATCCAATCTTACTTCCGTTTCTTCCCAATCACCCTTATTTCCATCTATATCCACACGAATGACACCTCTGCCACGTGTTACTTTTTCAAAATTCCAGGGATTCCATCCTTGCGGAGCTTTATCCTCATCACCGGGAAAACGGTGACAACGAGCATTGATCATAAACTCGTCATTACCTAACTCTACAAGCTGACTTTCATTAGTCCCATATTGAGAGTGTCCCTCTATTATACTCCATGTTTTGCCTGAATCATCCGAATAGGCTAAATAATTAAACCACCCGCCGGATCCGGCAACCGCATTGAAAGGAACCAGAATACGACCTTTATGTTTGCCCGTTTGTACCCGAATTGCCAGACCGGGACCACTTGCCTGACTTGCTACATCAGGTAATTTAACCTGTTTGGTTATATCCTCCATTTCACTCCATGTCAAACCATTATCCTTACTACGAATCAGCAAAATACGAGTCACATCATCCCCCTCTGTACCTGTTTTACGGATACCTTCATTCATTTTAGGAGGATAAAGCTGAAACAGCACAATCACTTCGTTGCTTTCCTCAACATATACAACAGTCGGATTATTCAGACTCGCCTGATCTGCTGTAGCAGCAACAACCAGTTTACTCCATGTCTTTCCCAGATCATCACTGTATTTCATGATGATATCATTCTCCGCGCAATCTGTATCAAAACGTGTTCTTGACTCACAAAATGCGAGAATACGACCTGACGGCAATGTCGCAACAGTAGGAATACGATAACTTACATATCCTTCTTCCCCACACGTAAATATAGTTGAATATTGAGGACGCATTCCTTCTGTATAAAGCTTATTTAATGCCGAAAGTGCCTGATCTACAATTTCTGTTGAGCCAGATGCCTTTAAGTTTTTAGCACCATCCATCAAAGGCGTATGATTTCCAATAAATACCGGTAAAATAAAGCGATCCTTTGCCAGATGATATCCTTTTTCATAATCATCCAGAATAAACAGTACATCGGGATATTGTCCGACTGAGTCACAAACAGTAAATGGAAGTTGTTGCTCCTCAATCCGTTTTTTCAGCAGAGTGGCACAAACATCTGCCTGCATCGGATTCAAACTGTAGAACGCAGCATGATGTATAAGTTTGTCATCTTGATTTACATCCTTCGGAGTCCACAATTGCTGCGCAGAAATACTAGCACACAATAGGATCTGAAAGAACAAAAGGAGTGTTTTTTTCATTGGTTTTGTATTTAGTTGATTCAAACTGTTCTTAGCTAGAAGATTAAATTTTTCATTTCGAATCCAAATATACAAATAATCTTTTTGCATCCAAGTCACGCCTTCACCTCATCCTGTTTACGAACCTGCAATAAAGAAACCTAAATATCTATGCTGCTTCCTCAGTGTTAAATTAGCGTAAAATAAATACGATCATTTCGTAATCTACTATTTTTTAATACGTTTGCAATATAACCTTATATAATACAATTATGGGACAACAAGTAAAAGTAATTGGAATGCTCACGTTAGCCTGTCTTGCCACCTCTTGTCAGACGGGATCAAAACGTTCAGGAGGTGCAGACGATCCGTTAAAGGATGCACCGGTAGTAGGCGAATATGTACAAGTAGGCGATGACAAAGTCTTCACTTTAAATCCGGAATTGCTGAAAGATACAATCTCAATCCCGCTCAGTTATTTCATTGATGATTTCGAAGTCGTGAAACTCGACAACCGGGATGAGGCTTTAGTTTCACAAACAGCAATCACCCTTTCAGACAATTACATTGTGACTCACAGTAGTTACCCACCTCAACCCTACAAATTATTTGACCGGAAAGGAAATTACATCAACACGATCGGAGCTATCGGTCAGGGGCCAGGTGAGTACAAAAACATTTATGATGTACAAATTGATGAACCTGCTAACCGTATCTATCTTTTACCCTGGATGTCTCAGAATGTACTTGCATACGATCTGAACGGTACATTTATCGATGCAATCCCTTTAATAGCATCAGTACCTAAAGGTAAATTCCGCGTTAACTCAAAGAACGGGACCGTATCGGTAGTGTGTCTGCCGTTCCAGAATATAAAAAATGTAGCATGGACACAAGATCTGAAAGGAAATCTGATAGACTCAATCCCTTCAGGACATTTAGCTCTTCCATTTGACTTCAGCAATGAAGTAATGGTTTCGCGTAACGATCCGCAAACATTTGATGTACTCATCTCAAGTGTAACCCCTACCCGTGCAGATACATTGTATCATTTCGACACAAAATCAAACCGTCTGCGTCCGGTCTTTACCTATAACTACAAGGATAAACAAAATATTCCATGGCATATGTACAGTGAATGGCCTGAATATTTCACCGGCAATACGTCAGGACCTCCCGTAGCCCAACAAGTTGAAGGAGGCACAATCTATACACCGGGACAGACTGCTTATTACATCGTAGATAAAGAGTCCGGCAAGGGATCGTGGTTCAAAATGTATAATGATTTTCTGGGTGATGAGCCTATCAACTGGCCTAACAGTGCTTTTGCAAATGGCTATTATCTGATCAATAACGAACCTAGTAATCTGATTCCACGTCTGGAACAAGCTCTGAAGAATCCGAATCTCACAGAAAAGCGTCGCAAAGAGTTGACAGATTTGTTAAACTCGATTGATGAAAATGACAACAATTATTTATTACTCGGAAAGCTAAAAAGCTGAACTTTCGATAAAGTAACCAACTAATCACTCAGAGCGCCTGTTTATTTATTTAAGCAGGCGCTCTGTTATTAATTAGTCTGCACAAAATGATCGTAAAAAGCATCTCTTCTCTATAGAATTTACTTTCTTTGTTAAATAACTCAGAATCAAAAAAATATACATGGAAAAAACACCCGTTTACCAACGATTGGAATCATTAGATGTACTGCGCGGAATGGATTTATTCTTTTTAATTTTCCTCCAGCCAGCCATAGCCCCTTTAGTGCAATGCTCCAAGCAAGAATGGATACACGAAACCTATCGTTATCTGTTTACACATATCAACTGGGAAGGTTTTCACCCGTGGGATTTAATTATGCCCCTCTTTATGTTTATGGCAGGAGCATCTATGCCTTTTGCCTTTGCTGCCTATAAACGCGGGGAAGTGACCACATCACATATGATGAAACGAATCATTAAAAGAGTCTTACTCCTCTGGCTGTTCGGAGCATTGATTCAAGGGAATCTCTTAGACTTGGATTTTCAGACACTACGCCTGTACAGCAATACGTTGCAAGCAATTGCAACCGGGTATTTCTTTTCAGCACTGATGCTTATGTTTTGCAAACAACGCACACAAATCATCCTTGTATTAATCCTATTGACAACCTATACCCTATGTATGCAGACAGGCGGATATTCCCCCGAAACAAATCTGGCTGAAATAATTGACCGCAGCGTACTCGGCCGATTCCGTGACGGTGTATTTTTCAATGAAACCGGCAATTGGGAATTTGCTTCTTATTACCATTACACCTGGATATTCAGCAGTCTGAATTTTGTAGTTACCGTTATGCTCGGAGTATTCTCGGGTGAAATAATTAAATGTAATTCCGGAAATAACA
>JBOFKE010000224.1:0-6362 GCA_051657185.1 Bacteroidales bacterium
CTTAAATGAGTAAAACTATGAACAAAGTAGAAATGGTATCTCCAAAAGCATTCTCTCATATTGGATTTATTGTTCCTGATCTGAATGCAACTGTCAAATTCTATCAAAAAATAATAGGTTGGTATATTAAAATTTCAAACGGTGTTTATTAATGGAAAAAACAATCAGATATATTGTTAATCTTCTCCTCGTATCCTTATTCATGCTCACTATTGCTGTAAACCGCAATGATAAGATATGGGGTACTGATGTTACTAAATGGGTCAATCCCGACAAAACACAAGCCGGTGCAGTATATTTACCAAAAGATTCTGCCGGAATAATGATTATCAATTCGACAGACATAGCTAAAGACATAAGTGGCTTCGGTGGTCCCGTACCTTTAAAAATGTATATTTCGGATGAGAAAGTGATCCGGATAGAATTATTATCAAATGCAGAAACACCTGAGTTTCTCAAAGAAGTAATCAACACAGGTTTACTTTCTAAATGGGACGGAGTCAGATTAACTGATATAGGTTCTCAAAAAGTCGATGCCGTAAGTGGCGCCACAATGACATCTTCTGCAATCATTTCTACCGTAAAGAGAGTAGCAGATATAGCGCAGGATAGATTGGTAAAGGACGAGATAATCCCTCACCTGTCACTTAAATCGATAATTGCGATATTAGTTATTTTATTGGGAGTAATCTTAGCATTTCTCAAAAGCAAGTCAAAAGTTGCACGAACGATTTTATTAATTCTGAATGTCTGTGTTCTGGGCTTCTGGTGCGGTAGCTTTTTATCATTGTCATTGCTAATAAACTGGTTTAGCAATGGTATAAACTTAACTGTAGCGCTTGTGCCGTTTCTGTTATTACTATCAGCTGTTATTCTACCGCTGTTCGGAAAGAAAAATAACTATTGCAACTATCATTGCCCGATGGGATCACTACAAGAGTTAGCATCGAAATGTACTCATAAAAAAGTATCTGTTCCTAACCGCATAGAAAAACCGCTATCTTATCTGCGTGAAATAATCTTATATACGATTCTGGCACTCAACTGGATTGGAGTCGGATTTGAAATAGTTGATTATGAAGTTTTTTCTGCGTTCCTGTTTAACAGTGCATCTCTCTTTGTATTAATAGCAGGTGTCGTATTCCTGGCATTATCATTTTTCATTAATCGTCCTTATTGCAGATATATTTGCCCGACAGGTTCATTAATCAAATTTTCACAACAAACAAATAAATAAAAAAGACAATGAAGTATAGTTCTCAGATTCTCAATATTATTCTTGCATGTGCCTTACTTGTTATGGCCATAAAAGTAACCCTTTTGGATTCTTCATCCGGAAAGGAAACTGTCTCTGTAAAAACGAATGATGCTTTAGAAAATATTCTGACTCGCCGCAGTGTTCGTAGCTTCACAGAACAAGCTATTTCTGACGCGAAGATAGACACATTATTACGTGCAGCAATGTCGGCTCCTACTGCCAGAAATACACAACCCTGGGCTTTTGTGGTTATCACTGACAAAAATACATTGAAGCAACTTGCTGAAGAATTACCATACGGAAAAATGATCGCGCAGGCCCCGGTTGCTATTGTTGCTTGTGGGGATCTTCCAAAAGGAATAAAAGGTTATGGTGACGGATATTGGGTTCAGGATGTATCAGCTGCTACAGAAAATCTTTTACTAGCTGCTCATGCAATGGGATTAGGTGCTGTATGGACAGGAGTATTTCCCGTTCCCGAAAGAATTGAAAGTGTGAAAAGAATACTTTCTTTACCTGATTCTATAACTCCGCTAAATGTCATCCCTGTAGGATATCCGGCTAATCCGGGCGTAGTCAAAGATAAATATAAACCTGAAAATATTCGTTACCAGAAATGGTAACAACCTGGAATCCCTGAAAAACAATAAAAGACAGCGGATTACGGTAAAAAGGATCACATTATCCTTTATGCCGAATCCGCTGTTTTGTATTTTAATAATTTAACATTTATCAGATTGTAGGCTCTGCTACAGTAAATGGCTCATAAGGTGATAAATTAAAAGTAAAATTCCCGTAAGAATCTGTTCCATTTTTCCCCTTCACTGTTGCACGTACCGTATATTTGGATTTTGGATTAAAGTTGTCTACTTTCAGATTATACCAAAAATTCTTAGCCCCGTTCGTTCCTCTAAAAGTATCGGCCAAGCCTTCGTGTTCATCAACCGAAATAACTTCTCCATCCTGTAGTAATTCTACTTTACTTATCTGGAGGTGATTCTCTCCTTTCGTGAAATAATATCCGGCAATAACACGCCCGTTTGTATAAACTTTTGGAGTCACATCATGTTCCAGACTTGCATAATCTGTCTGAATATCATTCGGTGACCATGTTCCTGTGATATATCCACCCGGTTTATAATAATCAACTTTCATTGCATCCAGACGCGGATAATTCTCTTTCAAACGATTTTGGAAGTCTGCATAATCCTTACCTTCAGCAGGACACCACCCTATTTCGGCAACACCTAAAAGACGTGGAAAATTATTTACGTTTATATCTTTTACCTCTTGCGGCACAGCCGGCCACATATTAGCCTGAACACCCAATACGTATTTTGATTGATCTGCCGAAAGATTACCCGTTGGATTGTAGTTATAAATTCGCTCCATCGAATTAATATTCGGATAAGCCAAATCACACATCGTTCCGTCATTTCGGTCAGCTTGAGTAATATCAAAATACAAATGAGATGCCGGAGTCGCTACCGTATAAAATCCGTTTTTAGCAGCTTTCTCAATCGCATTTGCTCCAAGCCACGACATAATAGCCGTTTCTTTAGTCAGATTCTCATGATGATCCAGAATATCGTTCCATCCAATTGGCTTTTTGCCTTTAGACGCAATAATTTTCGAAACTCTTCCTACAAAATAATTTTGCAAATCACCCACATTATTCATTCCGTTTTCTTTCATATAGGCTTGAATGTGCGGTTCTCTTTGCCAGAAATGATGCATCACCTCATCGCCGCCGAAGTGCATATATTCACCGGGGAACAAGGTTGCTAATTCACCAAATACGTCATCCAGAAACTGATAAACCTCTTCTTTTGTCGGATCAAGCGTATTAGGCGTAAACTGATTACCCCAATATCCCCATGAAGAACAGAAAGGAAAAACATAGTTAGGTGTATGATTTTTATTCACAGCCAATTGAGGATAAACCAATAAAGTCGGCCAGCTATGCCCGGGCACATCAATCTCCGGAACAATCATAATCTGGCGATCGGCAGCATATTTTACGATATCTTTAATTTCCTCCTGCGTATAAAATCCACTACGCTCTGAAGGTTGATTCTCGCTTTCATGAAATTGTGTAGCAATCGGAGAAGTTAATTCCGGATATTTTTTTATTTCGATACGCCATCCCTGATCATCTGTCAAATGCCAGTGAAAAACATTCATTTTATACAGAGCCATTACATCCAGATATTTCTTGATAACATCAACTCCATAGAACGTACGGCTTACATCTTTCATATATCCCCGCCATTCAAAACGAGGTTGATCCTGTATTTTAACACATGGAATTTCCCAGGTTACGTTTTTAACTCTTGCCTCATTTTCTATTTGTGCCGGCAACAGCTGACGCAAACTTTGCGTCCCATAAAAAGCACCTTTTGCATTGGCTGCTTTTATAATGACTTGCTTCGGAGACACTTCTAAAGTATATCCCTCCTCTCCTAAATTATTTAATGACGGATCATAAACTAAAGCAATATTTTGTGCTTTCCCATCAGTCGTTACCGGACATTTAAATCCTGTAGATTGACGAATTATCTCAGCTAATAATTCTGCACTAGCTCCGAATTGAGCATCCGTTGAAATGCCGACCTTCTTATTCAATAAAAAAGTACCTGTAAGTTCTTCACTTTGTAAAGGTTTAGGTATAATATTAGTGGCCAATAAATCAACTGCACCACATGACATAAGCAATGCCATTGAGCAAGAAAGAATAAATTTGTTGTTCATAGAGTTACGAATTGTGTTAATTGAGTTATATAAGTTAGCTTTTAGTCTGTAAATTCGTCAAATATAACTCAAAATTATCATATACTCACAATACAAACTTCCAGAATCAATCTTCCCCAAAGATAACAGAACATTTATATGTAATTATTTCAGGATATTCAAGCTATCAAACACAATACGAAACCACAAAGGAGAGCAAGAAAGGGAAGTTACTATTTTGACGGATCTGAGAATCCCAAAAACAATTGTAGAAAAGTATATAAAAAAAGGGATATCTGATAAAAGATATCCCTTTTTTAAGTGATCGCGACAGGATTCGAACCTGTGACCCACAGCTTAGAAGGCTGTTGCTCTATCCAGCTGAGCTACGCGACCATCCTTGTTAGCAACCGTTGTTTCCCGATTGCGATGCAAAGGTAGCGCTTTTATTTAAACCTGCAAATTTTTCGGCAAACTTTTTTCCATGTAACGACTTTGTAATACAATTTTACGGATTGATCTGGGTAAAATTCATTACTTTAGCAGCGAAATTTAATTTTTGATATATGCACAGAAAAATTTTAAATTCGTTCTTTGTGTTATTTCTTTTAGGAACAATGTCTTGTTCCGATCTGCACAATACGCAAAGAACAGCTGTACTAGAAAGCTCCGAGCAAGTAGAGATTAATGAAGATTTAGTAGCGGAGGATCCGGAGATGATTGCTTTTATTACACCTTATAAGCAACGTATGGATAGTATTATGAATGAAGTTATCGGTTATTCAAACGAAGACATGGGTTCTAAAACACCCGATAGCAAATTACCTCAATTCGTTTTGGAAGTTATCCAAAAACAAGCTGAAAAAGCAACTGGCGAAAAAGTGGATTTGGCTATGGTCAATTTAGGTGGATTAAGAAGTCCTATTTATAAGGGGCCTGTAACTGTAGGTAATATCTATTCGACTTTTCCATTTGAGAACGCTTTAACAATAGTTACAATAAAAGGAAGAGCTATTCGTGATCTTTACAAATTAGTTGATGACCGCAAGCGATTAGCTGTCACACGTATTGATAACATAGACGATAAAAAAGAGTATCGCCTTGCAACTATTGATTATTTAGTTGACGGAAATGATAATGCTTCAATGCTTGGATCTTCATTCAACAGAGAAGACACAGGCATTATGCTTCGCGATTTAATTATCGATTACTATCGTTCTAACAACAAATAATAAAGATCAGACATTGTATGAAAAAAATATTTTCACTTCTATTGTTTTTCGTTTTTATAGGTAGCATCTATGCTCAGAACGAAAACAAACTTATCATTCTGCATACGAATGATACTCATAGTCAAATTGAGGCTTACAGTAAACAAGCTGGCGACAATTACGGCAAAGCTGGAGTTGCAAGACGTGCAGCGTACATTAAGTCTATCGAAAACGAATATCCAAATGTACTGATACTTGACGCAGGTGATTTCGTTCAGGGGACACCTTACTTTAATATGTTTGGTGGCGAAGTCGAAATCGAAGCAATGAACAAGATGGGATATGACGTTGTAACTTTGGGGAATCATGAATTCGACAATGGAATCAGTTTTCTTGAAGGAATGCTTAAGAATGCAAATTTCGAAGTTGTTTCTGCCAATTATGATGTTTCAGCAACATCTCTGAAAGATTTGGTTAAACCTTACACGATAAAAGATATCAATGGATTTAAAGTTGGTATCATCGGATTAGGTGTTCGTCCTTTCGGTCTTATTTCTGATAAAAATTTTGAGGGTATTCGTTTTCTGGATCCAATTGAAACAGCAAACAGATACGCAAAAGAATTGAAAGAGGAAAAAGATGTTGATTTGGTTATCGCCTTAACTCACTTAGGTTTTGACAGTGAAAGAGGTTTTTCGGATAAAGCGCTTGCTAAGAATTCCAAAAACATCGATTTAATCGTAGGAGGACATTCTCATACTTATCTAAAAGAACCTGTAATCATCGAGAATCTTGACGGCAAAAAAGTTGTGATTACTCAAACAGGAAGTAAAGGAATGAATGTCGGTAAGCTAATCTTCGACATTAGCAAATAAGATTCATTTCACAATAGCACATACGAAAAAGGATTTGTCTGATTGCAGACAAATCCTTTTTTATATTTTAAAGCCTTGCTATCAACATTTATTCTATATGAGAGATTACATCTTTAATAGCGTAGCAGCACATAATTTACCAAAAGCATTTGCTGCCAAAGGACTATCTCCTGAAATCAATTTCCGGTCAACATTGCATGCACCGGTTATATCTGTATTTAAGATATCAACACCTAACGCTTTTAATTTCTCACCATAATACCATGGTAAATCACCCGGCACATACCC
>JBOFKE010000225.1:0-2104 GCA_051657185.1 Bacteroidales bacterium
TGTACATTCTCTACTAACTGATCATGCAACTCATTGCTTTCTGCAAGCATTTCGAATACTTCCAAAGAAGCACCTACTACTGCAGGAGGGATTGAGTTTGAGAATAAGTATGGACGAGAGCGTTGGCGAAGAAGATCGATGATCTCTTTGCGACCTGTAGTGAAACCACCGATTGCACCACCGAAAGCTTTGCCTAAAGTACCTGTATAGATATCGATTTTGCCGTAGCAATCGAATTGTTCGCTTACGCCGCGGCCTGTTTTACCAACAACACCTGCAGAGTGACATTCGTCCACCATAACCAAAGCCTCGTATTTTTCAGCCAAAGCGCAGATCTGATCCATTGGAGCTACATTACCGTCCATAGAGAAAACTCCATCCGTAACGACAATGCGGAATCTTTGAGCCTGTGCTTCTTGCAAACATCTTTCAAGATCAGCCATATCTGCATTTGCGTAGCGATAACGTTTCGCTTTACACAGACGTACGCCGTCAATGATTGATGCATGATTTAATGAGTCAGAAATGATAGCATCTTCTTCTGTCAATAATGGCTCGAATACGCCACCATTTGCATCGAAACATGCAGCATAAAGGATTGTATCCTCTGTATGGAAATAGTTAGAAATAGCTTTTTCTAATTCTTTGTGAATATCTTGAGTACCACAGATAAAGCGTACAGATGACATCCCGTAACCTCTTTCGTCCATTGCTTTTTTTGCAGCTTCGATTAAACGAGGATGGTCTGATAGTCCTAAGTAGTTATTGGCGCAAAAGTTTAAAACTTTACCTTCGCGACCTTCTACCGTAATATTTGCTTTTTGTGCTGACGTAATAACACGTTCACGTTTGTATAAACCGGCTGCTTCAATATTTTGAAGTTCTTCAACCAGATGATTTTTCACTTTACCGTACATAACAGGTTAATTATTTGATTCCGAATTTAATTTTTAATTTTGCGATCATGTCCTGACTCATAGAAGCTAAATCGTATTGAGGTTTCCATCCCCATTCTTCTCTTGCACAAGTATCGTCTAATGAATTTGGCCAGGAGTTGGCGATTTTTTGACGTAATTCGTCAATTTGATATTCCATTTGGAAATCAGGAACAAGTTTTTTTACTTCAGCTGCAATCTTTTCCGGGTCAAAGCTCATTGCTGCAATGTTAAACGAATTGCGGTGAATAAGTTTTGAAGGATCAGCTTCCATAAGTTGAACACAAGCATTCAAAGCATCAGGCATATACATCATATCCATGAAAGTTCCTGCTTGTAAAGGACAAACAAATTTTTCGCCTTTGACTGCTGAGTAATAAATATCAACAGCGTAATCTGTTGTTCCGCCACCCGGAGGTGTAACATACGAAATCAAACCAGGGAAACGTACAGAACGAGTATCTACGCCATATTTATGGAAATAATAATCGCTTAGTAATTCTGTTGTTACTTTGCTGATTCCGTAGATTGTTTGAGGTCTTTGGATTGTGTCCTGAGGTGTGTTGTCTTTCGGTGAGTTATTTCCGAAAGCTCCGATTGAGCTTGGCGTGAATACCGCACAATTCTTCTCTTTTGCGATTTCAAGAAGATTCAATACGCCATCAATTTGTATGTGCCAGGCTAAAAGTGGTTTTTTTTCACCTACAGCAGATAATAATGCTGCTAAATTGTAAACTGTGTCGATTTGGTATTTATCGACAATTTCTGCAATTTGTTTTGCGTCCGTAACATCAGCAATGGCTGAAGGTCCGCTTTCTGCTAAAGCCTCTGTAAGAGGTGCCGAGGGAATATACCCTGCTACTACATTGTTGTTACCATAACGAGCGCGAAGCTCGGTCGTGAGCTCAGATCCGATTTGGCCGGTAGCTCCAATTACCAAAATTTTTTTCATATCTGCACTATAGGCTTAAGTATCAAATTTCGGTGCATAGTTACTAAAAAAATTACAATTACAACTTAATAAATAAAGAATTTTGGGATGATATCCTAAATTAATGTCCGTTGTAAAAGATCTGCTTAAGGTATTTGATATAGAATCTTAATAATGAATCGGATTATTCGAATCTTAATGTTATTTCTCAGAATGTGTTAGCGCAGATAACGGGGTG
>JBOFKE010000226.1:0-2927 GCA_051657185.1 Bacteroidales bacterium
TCTCCTAATGTCATTTTCATCTGTGGATCATTAAACATATAAGATGCAGAAGCATTAAGTGTCGGAAATAATACCGAGCGTGTCATTTTCAAATTTATAGTTGTACTTTTAAGAGCTTCTTCTGCCTGCTTCACTGTCGGATAAGTATCTATTACTCTACCAATAGTTTCTTTCACAGTCAATGTATCCTGTGCCTGCATACAATGAGACATCGTTAGTCCCATTAATAACACTGAACCTTTAATTATATTTCTGTTTTGTTGATTCATAGCTTATTTCATTTTCTTATTTGACAAAAAGATTGCAGGTATAATTGCTATAACTGTTATAAATGTAGATACATAAAAATCATCATTGATACCTTCTATATAGGCCTCCAAACTGATATGACTACTTATCAGTGATTTAGAAAGTGTATGAGATAATGATTCTGATGCGCTTACTGTATGTGTTATAAATTCGCCGAACTTACTCATAACGTTCTCATAGGTTTGTCCTGTTGACGCCAATGACTCGTTATATATCTGTGTATGAAACGCCACACGTTTGGTCAATAAATAACTCATGATCGTGACCCCAAAGCTACCTCCGATCTGGCGAATAATATTAGTAAGTCCGGATGCCTGCGCCATAAACCGCTGAGGAATGCTGAATAATGACATATTCATTAATGGGGAGTAAAGAATACCCATTCCCAAACCTCTTAAGTATAAGCTCAATTGAATATAATTTCTATCTGACAGGTATGAAAATGATTGATTCATATAAAAACTGTATGATAGTAATATCAATCCAAATATGATAAAATACTTAGGATTTATCTTTTGAGACCATTGTCCTACAAACGGGGAAGCTATGCCTTGCATTATACCGACAGGAACAAAGAATAATCCTGAGTCAAATGCAGAATAACCTAGACTATTCTGTAAATACAGAGGCACCAGGAATGTACTTCCAAACATTCCTACACCAAAAATAAATACTACCAGGTTAGCTAATGCAAAATTCCGGTCACCAAATAACCGGAGATTCATGAGTGGATTCTTCGAAACCAGTTCAAAATAGATAAACAAGACAAAAGAAATAAATGCAACAAACATTGAGCCCATTACAACCGGACTATTCCAACCCTCAGCATTTGTTGAAGAATTCACTTCCGTCAGCCCATACAAGAATACCGGAAGAAATATCACTGATGTAATAAAACCCGGTATATCAAATTTACCCACATCAGGATTCTTAAATTCTTTCTGAATTGTAGAGGTCGTAAAAATAGCTAATGCACCAATAGGAACATTTATATAAAATATATAATTCCAATTGAAATTATCGACCAGATAACCTCCGATAGCAGGACCAAAAGATACAGATGCCGCAGATGCTACTGCCCAAAAACCTAATGCTACACCTCTTTGTTTAAGCGGAAATACATTTGTTACAATAGCCATACCAACAGGCATAATACCACCACAGCCTATTCCCTGGTATATCCTCCAGAAAATCAGTTCTTCAATATGCGTCGAATTTCCACACATAAAAGAGCCCGAAGTAAAAACGAAGATCGAAACAATAAAAATAATTTTATATCCATACTTATCAGCAAACCATCCTGCTACGGGCAAAACACCGGCAAGAGATAGCATATATCCTGTAAGTATCCATTCTGCGGTATTAATATCAGTCCCCAGTGTCCCCATAATGGTTGGAAGACCAACATTAACTACTGTAGAATCAAGAACGGCCATAAAGGTTGCTATCATTACATTTAATAACACAAACCATTTATATCCATTACCTTCTATCGCAAGTGCTTCTTTCATTCATTCTTTCATTTAATGATTTTCACCTCTGCCGACATTCCCGATACTAATTTTACTTTACTAATCTGATTACGATCTCCTGAAATAGAGTCAATCGAAATTTTAATTGGAATCCGTTGTGTAACCTTTGTGAAATTCCCCGATGCATTACTCGGAGGAATCATTGAAAATTGTGAGGCTGTATTATCACCTATATAATAAATCTTACCCCAAAAGGTTAATTTCGGATAGGCGTCTAATTCATATTTTACTTGTTGCCCGATGAATACATTCTCATATTTTGTTTCCTCCAAATATATACTCAGCCATAAAGCACTGTCTTGATTCAGCGTATATAATGTCTGTCCCGGCTGAACAATATCACCTGGTAACATCCAGCGTTTACCTATTATACCTTCTGTCGGGGCATATATTCGATAATAAGCCAACTCAACTAGCACAGACTCTATTTGTGATTGTACGGCTTGTATTGAAGCTTCTGTAGATGTTATTTGAACAGTTGCTGCATTTAACTGCGATTTAGCAACCTCACAAGCTATTCGGGATGTTGTCTGAGCTTCTTCAGATGTTTGTAATGCTTCTAATGGCAAAACTGATTGTGAATATTGCAGATTTGCACGATCATAATTCTCTTTCGCTAATTTAAACGACGCCTCTCGCATTTCCAGCGTTTTTTGTGCTGTCACTTTATTTATTTTCATTAATGCCAACTGAGCTTCAAGCTCTTTCTTTTGTGCATCCAACTCTGCTTGCTTAGATTTAACCTCCGAACTATCCAATTCAACCAGTAGTTCTCCTTTCTTGACCTTATCCCCTTCTTCGACTAATTGTTTTTTGATCTTAGCCATCACCATAGATGATACGGATATTCTGTATGAATCCAGATTGGCATCATTTGTTGCTATATATTTTTCATAATTGCGCCACCAGATAAAAGCAGCAACAGATCCTGCAACTAATACAATAATCAAAATAATCAATCCTTTTTTAGAAGATGCTGGTTTAGTCTCTGTATTTTCCATAAATATCTTATATAATTTAATTTCTGTAATACAATAACAAAATAGTATTTATAAAAGTTGTTCGGATAATTATTGATTGGGAGTA
>JBOFKE010000227.1:0-16471 GCA_051657185.1 Bacteroidales bacterium
AAATCAGGGTCAGGTGTCTAATTGGAATAATGTAATTTCGAAAAGTGCGCAGAATCAAAAAGCAGCAGATGATTCGATTCAATATTATGTGAGCCAAATAAGACGTTTGCAGAAGAATAAATCGGATATGGTTCAAGAAGATTTGAATCAAATAAAACAAACTCTAACTCCTGATCAATATACTCAATTGCTTCAGGAACTGGTTACTAAAAAATAGGCATCATACAGAAAGAAGAGACTTCGTAATGATATTTGCTCATTTACGAAATCTCTTCTTTTTATATTATCAGAATTGATCAAGGATTTTGAAGATAGCATCTGGAAAATACTTGCTCATATATCTTTTGAGGTAACTCAAGGTGTCAGCTTCTATGATTTCATCTGCTTTCGGGTATAAATTATAAACAAGCATGGCGATATTTAAACCCCTCTGACGAATAAGTTCAAGTGTCATCAATGTATGATTGATACTGCCTAATTTTCCTGAAGTAACCAATATGACAGGATAATTTTTTTGCTGCATATAATCAAGTGTGAGATAATCATCCGTAATAGGAACCATTATACCCCCTGCGCCTTCAAGTAAAACGACATCGTATTGTTTAGCCAATTTCTCAGTAGCCAGGTCAATCATCTGTATATTAATAAAACGATTGTCTATCTTGGCTGCAAGATGTGGTGAACACGGATATGTGAAAATATACGGGCATGTTGTTCCATCCTTATCAACTTCAAATAAAGGTACATTCATTATACGCCGGTGTTCTACAATATCCTCAGATTCATTAAGACAGCCCGTTTGTATCATTTTCTGAGTAATCACGTTGATACCATGATCTAATAGCTCACGAGCAATAATACCTGTTGCCGCAGTTTTGCCGACATTTGTGTCAATACCTGTGATAAAGTAAACCCCTTTCATATTATTCATCCTCTGTAAGTATTAATTCAGCAAAAGCTTTAGGTAAATAATTGATTATGTCAGATGCATTCATGCAGAACTGAGTGAGCTCATTGGCCGCTTTATCGCCAGCTACACCATGTATATAGTTTCCTGCAATAGCCGCTTCAACCGGATTGTATCCTTGGCATAATAAAGATAAAATGATACCTGTAAGGACATCACCTGATCCGGCTGTAGCCATTCCCGGGTTTCCGGAAGTATTAAAGAAAACATTGCCGTTAGGAATGACAGTTGCTGTATAAGCGCCTTTTAATACTACAACGAGTCTGAATTGTTTCGCCAGTTTAATAGCCTTTTCTAACCGTGAGTAGGCAGAAGTGCTTTCTCCCATGATCCGGTCAAACTCTTTAGGATGAGGAGTTAGAATAGATCCTTCAGGAATTTGATTCAATAAATTCTTATGTTGTGCAATTATATTTAGCGCATCAGCATCAATAACCATTGGCTTGCCTCTTCTTTGCAGAAGTTGAGACAGGGCCATACAAGTTTCTTTTTCTGTTCCAATACCAGGTCCAACAGCAACATTGCTATATGTTTCGGTAAAAGGAGCTTGTGAAAAGCATGTTTGAGAAGCATCCGGGCTGTATATCGCTTCAGGAACGGAGCTTTGTATAATTGCATTTGCAATTTTAGGCGCATGTATAGTTAAGAGGCCAATACCTGAGCGATATGCCGCTTTTGCGGATAACTGTGCTGCACCCATCATGCCTAATTTGCCAGCAACCAGAAGTCCGTGTCCGTAATCTCCTTTGTGAGAGAATTTAGCTCTTTCACGTAAAATCGCAGAGACTTCTATTTCGGAAATCTGGTAAAAGGTTGAATCGCAGTTTTGAATGGCCTCTGAATCCAGATCGATGTTTAATACCTTATATTCTTTGACATACTTGACAGAGTCTCTTAAAAAGAATACAATTTTTGGTTGCTGAAAGCATAATGTGAGATCCGACTCAATAATTGCATTTGGATCATTATCTGTATTGTTTTCTCCGAATAATCCCGAAGGAATGTCAATAGACAGTTTATAAGAAGGAGTAGAATTGATATATTTTACAATTCCGGCAAACCCGCCTGTCAATGGTTTATTAAGCCCCGAACCAAACAATCCGTCAATAATGACAGTACGTGTAGTTAATACCGGCGGTTTAAACTCGGCAAGGACCTCATAGAAATCTGCCATAGGCTCGTTAGCTAACTGCTCTCTGAAATGAGTGCAAGCTTCACTAAGCTCTTTATTCGGACAGAATAAAAAAGTCTTAACATTATATCCCGCCCGGATAAGCAATATAGAAAGAGCCAACGCATCAGCGCCATTGTTGCCAGGGCCGGCAAAAATAACGAATGGCGTTTCCAGCGACCATCTATTGATGATTTCATTATATAGCGCAGTTGCAGCACGTTCGATAAGGATAACGGTTGTGATGCCTTGCTTTTCTATGGTTTGTTTATCTATTTGTTTTGTGTCAATTGATCTGAGTAGCTTCATAGCGTCAATATTTGAAACTTTATATTTCCTGCAAAAATAGCTGTTAATAGTTAAATAATAGAGTCTATTATGTTCTTTTTTTTCTATATTTGCAGCCAACTTTCTAAAAAGGGGAACTGGAAAGTTAAATGTATAGATTTGGTGAAATGTTTATTTGTCTGTCTTTTTTTTGATTAAAACTTTGTTGATAAAGGTGTTAATTGATTTTGTCAGAAGATGGATGGATAAACTTTTTTCTAATCAACATGTTTTGAAAGTAATAAATAAAAGTATATGGATATAATTCAGGTAAAAGATAAATCATTCAAACCATTTATCTCTAACGAAGTATTGCAAGAGAATATTTCTCGTGTTGCTAAGCAGATGAATGAAGAGCTGGCAGATAAAAATCCACTTTTTATTGGTGTGCTCAACGGATCTTTCATGTTTATTGGAGATTTGATGAAGTATGTTACAATTCCATGTGAAGTGACATTTATTAAATTTGCTTCTTACGAAGGAACTCATTCTACAGGAACTGTAAAAGAAATCTTTGGTTTGACAGAATCAGTAGAAGGCAGAACAGTTGTT
Organism: Bacteroidales bacterium; assembly: GCA_051657185.1. Classification (GTDB taxonomy): domain Bacteria; phylum Bacteroidota; class Bacteroidia; order Bacteroidales; family UBA7332; genus UBA7332. Next base: position 3,018 of record JBOFKE010000227.1, read on the forward strand.
ATTTTGGAAGATATTGTAGATACAGGCAGAACAATGGAACGTTTGATTGCTGATTTACAAAAGAAGAATCCGGCTGAAATTAAAATAGCATCTTTGTTAGTGAAACCTGAAGCGATCATTTGTGACGTAACTGTAGATTATACAGTGATGGAAATTCCAAATGACTTTATTGTAGGTTATGGCTTGGATTATGATGGATTCGGTCGTAACTTAAAAGATATCTACGTAATCAACGATTGATAAAGCAGAGCCTGTGAAAAGGCTTACTTAATATAAAATATAAGATACAAGATTTATGTTGAACATTGTTATTTTTGGAGCTCCGGGATCAGGTAAAGGAACTCAAAGCGACTTGATTAAAGAAAAATATGGTTTATTCCATATCTCTACAGGTGACGTTTTAAGATCAGAAATTAAAAACGGAACTGAACTAGGAAAAATTGCTGAAGGATATATTTCAAAAGGTCAATTAGTTCCGGATCAGTTAATCATCGACATGTTAGCTTCTGTATTAGATGCAAACAAAGGTGTTAAAGGAGTAATTTTTGATGGTTTCCCTCGTACAATTGCGCAGGCAGTTGCTTTGGACGAAATGTTGAAAGCTCGCGAAACAGCTGTTAGCGGTGTTGTAGCTCTTGAAGTTGAAGAAAATGAATTGATCCAGCGTCTTTTGAAACGTGGTGAGATTTCAGGACGTTCAGATGATAATATGGAGACAATTAAAAGCCGTTTGGATGTTTATAACAATCAAACTTCTCCACTTATCGATCATTATAAAGCAAGCGGTAAATATATCGGTATCCAGGGTATGGGTTCTATCGATGATATTTTCGGTCGCATTTCTCAAGCTATTGATAAACTATAAAAATAAAGATGAGCGCGAGCGGCGGGAAACTTTTTTCTCGTCTCTCGCCACTCGTCACTCGTCGTTTAATTATGGAATCAAATTTTGTCGATTACGTAAAAATATATTGCCGTTCCGGTAAAGGTGGTGCGGGTTCTCGTCATTTACATCGTGACAACTGGACTGCTAAAGGTGGCCCCGACGGTGGTGACGGAGGTCGTGGTGGTCACGTAATTCTACGTGCAAACCGAAATTTCTGGACATTGATCCACTTAAAATTTCAACGTCACGTCTTTGCAGGTCACGGAGGATCCGGAGGATCAAGCCGTAGCTTTGGTAAAGATGGTGAGGATAAAGTTATCGAAGTACCTGTAGGAACAGTGTGCTATGATGCAGAAACAGGTGAATATCTATGTGATATTACAGAAGACGGACAAGAGGTCGTTCTTCTGAATGGTGGTCGTGGAGGTTTAGGTAACTGGCACTTCCGTTCATCTACTAATCAAACTCCGCGCTATGCTCAACCAGGAGAACCCGCTCTTGAACAAACGGTTATTCTTGAGTTGAAGTTATTAGCTGATGTCGGGTTAGTAGGTTTTCCAAATGCAGGAAAATCAACGTTGTTATCAACTATTTCTGCTGCTAAACCAAAAATTGCAGATTATCCTTTTACAACTTTAGAACCTAACTTGGGTATTGTACCTTATCGTGACAACAAATCATTTGTTGTTGCTGACATTCCGGGTATTATTGAAGGTGCTGCTGAAGGTCGTGGTCTTGGATTACGCTTCTTGAGACATATCGAGCGAAACTCAGTATTGTTGTTTATGGTTCCTGCAGATGCCGATGATATCGCAGCCGAATATAATATTTTATTAAGCGAGTTGGATCAATTTAATCCGGAATTGCTTGATAAACAACGAATACTTGCTATTACGAAAAGCGATATGCTTGATGAAGAGCTGATGGCTGAGATGAAAGAACAATTGCCGGCAGGAGTTGAAACTATTTTTATCTCTTCAGTTACAGGTATGAATATCATGCAATTGAAAGATATACTTTGGAAAGCCCTTAATAGCGAAGTAAATAAAGAAATAAAACTTACTCATCGTAATTTAGATGTTGTTCAACGTGAACCTGCGGAGGATGATGAAGAATTCGAATATGATTTCGATGACTTGGAAGAAGATGATGAGTATGAATGGGAAGATTAATTTATGGTTACTATAGATAATCACTCTATACAAATGTTGCAGTATGAAACTTTGCGTTCATACCGCAACATTTTTCATTTTGTATCAACTCGTAAGGGTGGAGTAAGTCAGGATACATATGATTCATTTAATTTAAGTATTTATAGTGGAGACAATCCCGATTTGGTGTCGGAAAACCGAAAACGGCTTTATGATGCTTACGGAGTTGAACTAATCCTGCCTTTTCAGACGCATGATGATAAAGTTTTGAGTGTTAAACAGGATTGGTTGAGGCTTACTCCGGAAGAGAAAAAAGAAAGCCTTAATGGAGTTGATGCGATTGTCACTGATGTAAAGGATATTTGCATAGGAGTATCAACAGCAGATTGTGTGCCTATTCTTCTATATGATCCGGTCAATGAAGTGATCGGAGCAGTGCATGCAGGATGGAGAGGTACAGTTAAACATATTGCTCTTAAGACTGTGGAAATAATGATTCATAACTTCGGATCTGATCCTTCAAATCTATTTGCAGCAATAGGTCCGTCGATTAGTATGGAAGCTTTTGAAGTAGGTGAGGAGGTTGTTGAGGAGTTTAAAAAAGCAGCATATAATACCGAAAAGCTCGTATGTCGTAACCCCCGGACATACAAATCGCATATTGATTTATGGGAAGCAAATAAGCAAGATTTAATGCAGGCAGGAGTCAAATCCTCCAATATAGAGATCGCTGAAATTTGTACAGTGAAAAACTCAGATATTCTTTTTTCTGCCAGAGTTTTAGGAATAAAATCAGGAAGGATTATATCAGGTATTCAATTAATTTCGAAAAAATAATATTGAACAAAGCTTATTTCAATTCTGTTATTCTAGCGTAACTTTTAAATTGATAAAAGAAATGGATGAACAATATCATGAACCAGTAAAAGAGTTGTCACAGGAAGCACGTGACAGAGCTCGCGCTTTTAAAAGTCTTATTGAAGAAATAGAAGCGGTAGATTGGTATGATCAACGAGTTGCTACAGAAATGGACACAGAACTTCGCGATATCTTAGTTCATAACAGAAACGAAGAAATTGAACATGCCGTAATGATTCTGGAGTGGATTCGTAGAAAAATGCCGGAAGCATTCGATCCTCAATTAGAAAAATACTTATTTACTCAAGCTAAAATCACAGAACTTGAGCATGAGGAGGAAGGTGGCAAATCAGCTCCTAAAGGATTAAATATCGGTAAAATAAAATAAGGAGGAGAAATAATATGGATACCTTAAAAAGAGAGTTAGCACCTATTAGCGGAAAAGCATGGGACTTTATAGATTCAAGAGCTGCTGATGTATTAAAAGCAAATCTTAGCGCGCGTAAATTTATGTCAGTAAGAGGTCCTCTAGGTTCCGGAATCGAGTCGATTCCTACTGGTCGTATGATTATTACTGCTAATAATGATATGCCTTACGGCGTTTATAAGGTGAAACCTTTGGTCGAGCAAAGATTGCATTTTAAACTGAATCGTTGGGAGTTGGATAATATTGACCGTGGTGCTTTGGATGTTGATACAACCGATATTGATAAAGCAATGTTAAGAGCTGCAAGGTTTGAAGAAGATGTGATATTTAACGGATTGGTAGAAGCGGATATCGAAGGATTAAATAATTCATCAGAGCATGATTTATTTGATTTTGGGGATACGTATGATAAAACTATGGCTGCTTTATTATCTGCTACTTCTACTTTGAATAAAGCCTTTTCTCCAAAACCTTATGCATTAGTGGTTAGTCCTGAAAAATGGGCTTATTTAAATATGGTAGGTAAAGATTCTGAGTTTATTAAAAATCTTCAGGTAAGTCTTAATCTTCAGATAATAGTAAGTCAAAATATTAAGAATGCATTCTTATTACCAATTGATAATGAAAACTTTGAGATCACATTAGGTCGGGATTTCGCAATTGGCTACCAAAATACGACCAGTACAGAAGTAGAACTTTATGTAACATCTAGTTTTACATTCCGTGTATTAGATCCTACTTTGCTGGTAATCTTTAAATAAATATCAGTAATCAAGATATAGACTTTTAATAAAGCCATTTCATTATATTATAAATGATGGAATGGCTTTTTTTTATCATTCGATCAATAAACACAATTTATGTTTCATAAATATTCTCTTTAAGAATAAGTTTATTAGAACACAATAATAGAAACGTTTGTATATAAACAAGTGAAATAGTCACCATAATGAAAAATGCAATATGAATAAGAATTTTATTTTATTGATAGGCTTATTGCCTGTAGGAATTATTAGTGCAACTTCGGATCAGCCCGTAAATACGATATTCAGAGATTCGGTAAGGTTAAATGAGGTTGTAGTGACGGGGTCAATGACAGAAGTTAGTAAGCGACAATTGCCTTTACATGTCGAGGTGATTGGACGAAAAGAGATTCAACAAAGAAAGACAAATTCTCTATTACCTATTTTGAGCGAGCGAATTCCCGGAATGTTTGTGACGCAAAGAGGACTTATGGGCTATGGCGTAGCAGCAGGTTCTGCAGGATCAATGACAATGCGTGGAATTGGAGGCAGTCCTAACACTCAATTGCTTGTCCTTATAGATGGGCATCCCCAGTATATGGGACTTATGGGACACCCACTACCGGATATGTATGAAACAGCCATGGCTGAAAGAGTTGAAGTTATTAAAGGTCCGGCATCTTATTTATACGGATCTAATGCAATGGGTGGTGTTGTAAATATTATAACGAAAAAAGCTGATGGTCTGAAACCTTCAGTTGGTCGTGCAAACGTAATGTATGGAAGCTATAATACGGTATCTGCAAATGCTTCTTATGGATATACCAATTCTCGTTGGGATACTTATTTATCTGCAACTTATAACCATACTGACGGACATCGAAGAAATTCGAATTTTGATCAGTGGAGTGGATATGGTAAGGTAGGATATCAAATATCGTCACATTATAAAACACGACTGGATTTTAATATAACCCGTTTTGAAGCTGCAAATCCGGGAACTGTTTCAGCACCGATTAACGATAATGATGCACGAGTGTTTCGGGGTATGACATCCTGGGCTTTGGAAAATAAATATGATAATTTAGCCGGTGCATTAAATGTATATGTCAATTTTGGGGATCATAAAATTAATGATGGATATAATGATGGGCAAAAACCAAAGGATTATCTTTTCCGATCAAAAGATAACATGTGGGGAGCAACCTTTTATCAAACGACCTCTTTATTTAGAGGAAATAGTCTGGCAGCAGGCGTGGATTTTAAAGCTTTCGGCGGAAAAGCATATAATGACTTCTTTGAGACAGGTCAGCATAAACAAATAGCAAAGAAAAATATATATGAAGTTGCAGGATACGTCAATATGCGCCAGGCTCTGACAGAGCGATTGTTCTTAAGTGCAGGCTTAAGGTATGATCATAACAGTCATACGGGTGGAGAGTGGATACCTTTAGGAGGACTTAGTTTCGTAGCTGCACAAAATACAATTCTGAAGGCCGTAGTAAGTAAAGGTTTTCGTAATCCGACAATACGGGAAATGTATATGTTTCCTCCACAAAATCCGGATTTAAGACCTGAACGCTTGATGAATTACGAATTATCGGCGTCTCAGGGTTTGTTTTCAAATAAACTGCAATTGGACTTGAGTGTTTATTATCTGAATGCTAATAATTTGATACAAACACAAATGATTAATGGCAGACCTCATAATGTAAATACGGGTAAGATTAAAAATGTAGGAATTGAGTTTGCTGCCAATTACTCGATTTTGCCAACTCTGCAATTGAATACAAATTATAGTTATATTCATATGGATGAACCTGTTCTTGCAGCACCTAAGCATCAGTTTTACATAGGAGGGGCTTATGATATAAATAAATGGGGCTTCCAGACAGGTATCCAATACATTAATAAGTTATATACAAATATTAAATTACCATCGACAGATAATTTCACATTATGGAATGCTTCAGTATCTTTTTATCCTATAACAGGGTTGGAGCTTTATGCGAAAGTTGAGAATATTCTAAACAGTAAATATGAAATTAATGCAGGTTATCCGATGCCGGGAACGAATGCATACGGTGGTGTCAGAGTAACATTTTAATAGGAATAACTATGAATTTTATTCAAGAATTTTTTGACACAAAAGCTCCTGCATGGGATGATATATGTAAGCATGATCCACAACGTTTGGAGCAAATACTTGATCATGCTAAAGTCGGTGAGGGACAAGTCATCCTTGATGTAGCTTGTGGAACAGGTGTCCTGGAACGACCTTTGTTAAACAGAAATCCAAGAAGAATTCATGCAATTGATTTGTCTGAGCAAATGATTGCTCACGCAAAAGATAAAATGGATGATGAACGAGTTTTGTTTGAAGCTAAAGATTTTCTGGGCATGGATGAGACCGGATATGATGTCGTAATTGTGCATAATGCCTATCCTCACTTTTTGGATAAAGAGGCATTTAAAAATGCTTTGTATGAAACGTTGAAGCCCGGAGGCAGATTTATTGTTGCTCATTCGGCAAGCAGAAATGAAATCAATACCTGTCATCACAAATTGGATTTCAAGCTTTCAGAACCCTTGAAGCCCGTTGAGCAGGAAGCTGACGCTTTTTCCGAAATCTTTAAGATTGATACACTCGTTGATAACGATCAGATTTATATCCTGTCAGGGATTAAGCCAGGTAAATAAACTTCAAAGACGATTTGTTGTTTATAATTTAAATAACCGTTAAAACTATATAGAACTTATGAGCACGTACGTAAAAACACTCACGCAAGACTTTACGCTGCCTAAAACGTATTTGTCTGCATCTGTATTTGTACTTCTGAATTTGATAGTGCCACAGTTGATGCACCAGTTTTCAATGGCAGGTACAATTTTTCTGCCTATTTTGTTCTTTACTTTTCTTGCAGCTGTGCGCTATGGCACAAGTGTCGGATTACTTACAGCTGTAGCATCTCCATTAGCCAGTCATTTACTGACAGGTATGCCTCCGGGAATTATTTTATACATTGTCATGGCGCAATGTATCGTTATTGCCCTTTTGGCAGGCTATTTCGCGAATGGTAAAAATCAAATTAAGCCGATGCAGATTCTGGCTGTGATTTTAGCTTATCAATTAGTAGGCTGTTTACTTGAGTTTGTATTGGCTGGAGATTTTATGAATATCTGGAGCGGATTCAAAACAACAATTCCGGGAATGTTGATTCAACTTGGATTCTTTACTATCTATGGTAAATATATTTTCAGAAAGAGATGATACAAAAAAAGAGGCTAACTAACAAGTTTAGGTAGCCTCTTTTTAGTTCAAAGGACATAGTTCATCACGGAAATGCTTACTTTCTTTGTGAGAATTTAAAGCATAGATTTACTTTTTAGATATCTGCAGTCAGGAAATACTTAAAATAGAATGCCACCAACCGTATTCATCCGCTGATCCGTAATGTGTGAATGTCAATTAACTCCAGTAGAAGTTATTGTATGAGATTGCTTTAAAAGGATCTCGTTTCCTTATATTTCTTCTTTTTAAGGAAGTTAAAGCCGGCATATACCTGTAGTGTTCCGTATCCATTGTTTAATGTGAAATTTTTTTGATTATAGCCGAAACTTCTGCCCAGGAATGAAGAACCAATATAATACTTGCCGTTATTATAAACTACGCCTGCACGAACAAGCATATCTATATTGAATCTATTGAAGAAGCCATGCGCATCTTCACCGGTATTAGACGATTTAGAGGCTTTTAATGCTAAAACAGGACTTAGAGCCATACTGGCAAGAAAATTCTTAGCAAAAACCCAATTATAAGCATATCCCAGACTTAAGCTCAGGTTTGTGTATTTAATACGATCAATCTTCATATCTTGATTCATAGACTGCTGAATCACTGAAGGGAGCATTTCACTATCGAATTTTATATCATGCGTAGATATAGAACCACCTAAAATAAGTGATCCGCAACTTATTCTTTGTATAGTCGTTTGACTAAATGCTGAAGGGTAGGAAAAATGCTTGTTGTTGAAAATATAATAAAGATTAGCCTCTTTGATATTCACATCCAAACCGTCAAATTCAATCGCATATCTTTCACGGGGGATATCCCCAAAGCCTTTAGCCCTTTGTATCCGATAGTTGTTACCCGTTTTAAGATACATCAGGTCAAGACCAAATTTCGGACTATATAAGCTTAAATCGAAACTTGTCCCATTATTTTTATCGCTTCCACCTAAATCAAAAGACCAACCCAGAAAGAAAATACGCCAGCCTATGTCAAATCCTATTTTATTCTGTGGTCGATGTGTTAATCGCAAAGTTTGTTTTTCAGGATGTTTGCTTCGGAGTGTATAGTATTCATTGTTATTACTGTAAACTGCCATTAATGATAATTCATATTGACTCGGTGAAACATACACTGAATCAAAATCACCAAAAAAGAAATCAACAGCACGATGGAACAAGTTCCTTTTAGAGCTCTCATCCTTCAAGCTTTCTGATAAATTAATTCCACTCTCCACTTGCTGAGCATTCCCGATTTGTATCGAGAAAATCATAATAAACCCACATGCAATTAACTTACGCATTAATAATAGTCGTTATTTAGTTATTAAGAAGTTGTCTTTAAATTTAATTATAACAATTAACTCAACCTCAATAAATGACAAAAATACAAAAAACAAATTGAATTTTATCGGGAAGGATAAATTTCAATTTGCTATATGCTATGAGTTCGAATTTTAATTGATAGTATTCCAGGCTGCTTTTACTATGAAAGAGAGTCGTTTGATAAATGAGATATGTGTCGTTTCAGCTTCTGTATTCTGGCATTACTCTGAAAGTTTTAGGATACGAAAAGCCCCTTTAATTACGATTACGAACACAATTGTACCCACAATCAGATCAGGTATCTTGCTGTCTGATATCCAAACCATGAAGCCAGCTAAGATAACACCAGCATTGATAATAATATCGTTTGAAGAACAAATGACACTAGCTTGTATATGTGCTTCCTTGTTATTTGTACGCTGAAGCAGATACAGTGAAATTGCATTTGCTAAAAGAGCAAATGAGGATACTATTATCATTGTTTGAAACTGAGGAATCTGCTCGATTCCTAATGCACGTTTCAAGACTTCAATAAATCCAAGTAAAGCTAGGGTAATTTGAAAATAACCACTAAATCTGGCAACTCTTTTCTTTCTAATTATATTACTGCCTACCACAAATAAACTCAGTCCATATACAAATGCGTCGGCAAGCATATCAAGGCTGTCAGCAACTAAACCTACAGAGTTAGAAATCATTCCTGCAATAATTTCAGTAACGAAAAATGCAAAGTTGATTATCAGAACGGCTAAAAGGCTTTTTCTTTCAGCGAAGGTGTCTGATGCTTCATCTTGCATGATTTGGTCAGTAGTCTCGCTGTTAATTAATTCAGAGTTAAGATTGAGAGACTCCAAACAGTTCCTTAGTAAGGCTTCATCTTCTAAATGAGAAATGATAAGTGTACGTTTGACTAAATCGAAATCAAGATTTATAATTGAAGAGAAATCCTGCAGTTTCATTCGAATTAAACGTTCTTCACACGGACAATCCATCTTTGATATATGAAATGTACTTCTTAGCATTTTAATTTATTGTTGTAAAAATTATAGACTCGTTCTTTGATTTCATCTCTTACCTGTCTGAATTTGCTATCAATAAACTCAGGAGTCGTATCTAGATGAGAAGGATCGTCAAATCCAATATGCAGACGATGTCCTACTCTTCCTGCCGAACCAACCAGAGAAGCCAGAAACTCCAGAGTTGTGATTCTGGCGGGATGCGCAAAGACTATAGCAAATCGGGCTAATAAATCACTGTTGGGTGTATGTTTTTGTTCAGTCATATGAATTGCTTTTATTGTTCGCAAATGTACGAACAATATTAAAATAGACAACCCAATATGTGTTATTTTTTTGATATTACTGATGTTTAGCCCTTTCTAAATTAAAGAACGAGAGAATATCTATTTCAGATATCCTCTCGTAGTATTTTAATAAAGAGTAATAGTCTCTAAATCTTCGGGAACATATACGTTTCCTTTAAATAACTCAGATGCTTCTTGTGAGTAAGACTGTTTACGGGTATCAATTGTTTTATCTTCTGTATGAAATAAGATAAGATTTTTGATTGATAGTTCTTGAGCGATACGTCCGGCATCTAAAGCTGTACTATGGTGCTTTTCATAAGGCTTGAAGATCTCCCGATCGCGATAAAGACAAAAAGCTTCTGCCATTAACCAGCTACTGTTGCGAACGTAGGGTTCTGTGCGTTCGTTGTAGGGCTCATCTCCGAGACAGGTCAATGTTTGTCCGTTAACCAGCTTTGAAGTAAAGCCGAATTGCTTCTCTTTAGTGGAGAAAATATCAAAACAGGTGAAGTGTGAGGACAGGGCTTCGAACTGATCTCCGTCTTTTACCTCTGAGAACAGAATGGTATGTCCGATGTGTGCGACGATTTTTGCAGGAAGTGTGTTTCTACAGATCCAGTCAATGACATGAATTACTTTGTCGTGGGCATAGATAGTGAGTGTACCGTCGTAGGCTTGTTTTTGTTTGAGCTGAGCGATAGCCCGGATTATCCATATTGCACCCAATAAATGATCAGTATGTGCGTGAGTCAGAAACAAAGTATGGATGTTTTTGAGTGAAATACCTGCTTTTTCTAATTGTACGAGTATTCCGTTTCCTCCGCCGGCATCGACCAGCATATATTCATTGTGATATTTAAGTGCAAAACAGGTGTTGTAGCATTTGGTTACAGCAGCATTGCCTGTACCGAGCATGATTAATTCTATATTGTTATCCATTATGATATATCGTTATTTGATACAAAGATAGAAATTACGCATATAATCAAAGCCAGAGAATGTGTATAAAAAAAGTCTTCATTAAGTAATATGACTTAATGAAGACTATGTATGAAAATCAGATCAATTGTTTAACCTGATGAATGACATGAGGTAATGCTTTGCTGACTTCGGGCGAGAGATCCATTCCGATGGTTTGAAAATCTTTCACAGTTACGGTGATGAGATCAATTTCAGGAATAAGTTCCTGAATCATCATTGATTCTATCATATCGCGCAGGCCAATCTCATGTGCACTTAGCAGGGTAGGGTAATCAGTTGAGTATTTCGGTTTAATAACTTTAATCGTGCCGCTCGGATTGTTGTCCAGAGTCGCATCAATCATAATTACCCGTTTATATTCCTGAAGAGTACCAATGAGAGAGATACCCCCGGTTCCTCCGTCCAGTAAATCCACATGTTCAGGAAGATCTTCTTTTTCGAGCTCCTGAATAGCATGTATACCCACTCCTTCATCTTTTAAAACTAAATTGCCTAATCCTAAGATCAATAATTTTTCAGCCATTGTGTTTTGCTTTTGTTTCTTTTACTTCTTTTTCGAGCTCCTTGATATCATGTTTCTTTTTATCCAGTTCTTCTGTTGCGTTCAGTTCATTGACATAGTCTTTAGCCAAACGTTCATCGATGAATTTCCATCCGCCGATAATTGATGAAGCAATACCATTACGTTCGATATAATCGTGGTAAAATACCAGATAAACGTGTGCAATAATAAACAGAATGAACAGCCACATTACCATGTAATGAAGATGTCTTAAGAAGAAAAAGCCACCTGCTTTAAACAGAAAGTCTTGAAAAAGACCTGCACCCGGAGCTTCGCTGGCTGCTGACCACATAGCTAAACCTGTAACGGCTTGTACAATGATCAGGATAAACACTCCCAGATAGGTTGTTGCTGCCAGACTGTTGTGACCGATATCATAAATAGGTTTCGGAGTCAATAGGAATACATCGACCTTAACAGTTTCAAAGATTCCTTTCCATTGTCTTTTGGTCAGAGGGACATAGCTGTTCCATCTGGCAAATTTATTTCCGGCAAAGAACCAGTAAAAACGCACCATGAAATTTATGATCAGAATAAGACCCAGAGTCAGATGTGAGAATCTTAAATATCCAAACCAATATCCGAATTGTTGTGCACCTGTCCCGGATAGAATAGCCGGAGGGTAGGCGATGATGAATCCGGTAATAATCAGAAATGTAATGCAAAAAGCATTTACCCAGTGAAATATACGTACGGGTAATTCCCATACATACATTTCCCGTAAGGGAAGCTTTTTAGTAATCACCGTTCTCATAAGCTAAAAAATTTAGAATGTATCAAATTGATGAACGTGTTTACCATCTTCACTGTATAAGTGAACGGCACATGCCATGCATGGGTCAAAGGTATGAATCGTACGAATAATTTCAAGCGGTGCAGCTGCATCATGCACCGGCACATCAAGCAATGAAGCTTCGAATGCAGAACGTTGTCCCTGTGGATCACGAGGGGAGGCATTCCATGTTGTAGGAACGACCATCTGATAACGTTTCACAAGTTTATCTTCAATATCTACATAATGGGCGACACTACCACGCGGAGCTTCGCAAACGGCAAATCCTTGAGCTTTTTTAGGCCATGTAGAAGGTTCCCAGTAGGTGCTGTTAAACATGCGGTAATCGCCTTTTTTGATATTATCTACCAGTTGCTGATAAAACTCATTCATCCAGTCAGATATGAGTACACATTCCATTGATCGGGCTAATGTACGACCCACTGCAGAATGTAAAGCCTCAATTGGGAGATTCAGCTGTTTGAGACAACGATCCGTTAACTCAACATAGGGTTTATTTTTTGCTGCATAGTTGACCACGAAGCGGGCTAAAGGACCTACTTCCATAGGCATGCCTTTGTAGCGTGGTGTTTTAATCCAGCTATAAGGTTCGTTATGGTTCAGATAGTCATAAGGAGGAGTTTTACCTGTATAGTTAAGTATAGTCTCTCCGACAGACGGGTGAAGCCCTACATTCTTGCCTTGCGGATAATCGTACCATGCATTATTAACATATTCGACCAGTCCGTCATGAGACATTGGGTCGAATTCTTCGACAGCAGACATATTCATATCGCGAACGATACCACGAACTGCTTTATAACTGCCAAGATCGTTGAAGTGCGTCATAGGGAAATCTCCCGAAGCCAGATAATTAGTCAGACCGCCACCGATTTTTGTCCATTCAGGATAATAAGAAGCGATAGCCATTACATCCGGCAGATATACTTGTTTAGCAAAGTTTTCTGCTTGTTTGATAATCTGGAATACCCAGCTCAGACGTTCAAGATTAATAGCATTCGGGCCATCGATATTAACTGCACAGGCCATACCTCCTACAAGGAAGTTCGGGTGAGGGTTCTTACCTCCGAAGATGGTTTGGATTTTTACAATTTCTTTTTGTATATCCAATGCTTCGAGGTAGTGAGCCACAG
>JBOFKE010000228.1:0-4780 GCA_051657185.1 Bacteroidales bacterium
AACCTAAGAAATTCTTAAACATTTCACTTGGTGGTATCAAAGAAAACGACTATGCCATGATCATGGGATTTCCGGGATCAACAAGCCGTTACATGACTTCATGGGAAGTTGCAGAAAGAGTTAAAGACAATGACATGCGTATTAAAGTGCGTGGCGCGCGTCAGGATGTTTTATTGAAAGAAATGTTGGCTGACCCGAAAGTAAACATTCAGTATGCCAGCAAATATGCTCGCTCAAGCAACTATTGGAAAAACTCAATCGGTATGAATAAGGGTATCCAGAAGTTGAAAGTTATCGAGCGTAAAGAGGCTGAACAAGCTGCATTCAAACAGTGGGCTCTGCAAAACGGATTCCCGCAATATGCAGCATCGGTTGATTCACTACAAAACATCATTGAAGGCCGTGCAGAATTACGTTACCAAATGAATGCTTTAAGTGAAGCTATTTTAGGTGGTATCGAGTTCTCTCGTAACCCTGGCTATCCGACTGCATTAATGGATGCTGTTTCCAAAAAAGCAGAAACAGACGCTTTGAAGCAAGCTTATCAGCAATTTGCGAACAAAGACTACAATCCTGAAGTTGACCGCAAAGTAGCAAAAGATATGTTGAAGCTGTATAAAGAAATGATTCCGGCTGCACAGCGTCCTGATATCTTTACATGGATTGATACGAAATATAAAGGAAATATTGATGCGTTTGTAGATGATGCGTTTACTCGTTCAATCTATGCAAACGAAGCTAATTTCAATAAATTTATTGCGAAGCCTTCTGCGAAAGTTCTTGAAAATGACCCAATGGTTAAATTCTCGACATCAGTTCGCAACAAAGCGGCTGAACTTAGTGCAGCTTTAAAAGCAACAAACAACAGCTTTAACAATGCGCGCCAAATCTTTATGGAAGGTTATCTGACACAAAATAAAGATAAAGCGACTTATCCGGATGCGAACTTCACAATCCGTATGACTTATGGTAACATCAAGCCTTACGAACCAGCTGACGGAGCTTTCTATAACTATTATACAACGCTGAAAGGTGTAATGGAAAAAGAAGATCCGAACAACTTCGAATTCATCGTTCCTGATAAATTGAAAGAGCTTTATGAATCGAAAGATTATGGTCGTTACGCCATGGAAGATGGTCGTATGCCGGTTGCTTTCCTTTCTACAAACGATATTACGGGTGGTAACTCAGGTAGCCCTGTATTGAATGATAAAGGCGAATTGATTGGTACGGCATTCGATGGAAACTGGGAAGCTATGAGTGGTGACCTTGTTTTCGAACCGGAATTGCAACGCACAATCAGTGTAGATATCCGTTATACATTATTCGTTATCGAAAAATATGCAGGATGCAAACGTCTGATTGACGAAATGGTTATTGTTGAGTAATATATTCACTATAAAACTGATAAAAGGAGAAAAGTCAAAAACTTTTCTCCTTTTTTTTATGACTATTTGCTTTTTTATATATATTTACGCCATCAAAAACCTTGAATTTTTAATTCCTAAATCATACGGGAATACTTCATCTTTAGTACAGATAAAAAGTTGGCCTTGAATCGCATAAACATGAAGTTACCCATAACCTTTTAAATTTAATTCAAATGAAAATTGGAGTTCCTAAAGAGATTAAGAACAACGAAAACCGCGTTGGGCTTACACCGGGAGGCGTTAAAGAATTAGTGAATCACGGACACGAAGTTTTCGTGCAGCACACTGCGGGAGAAAATAGTGGTTACCCCGATGACGAATACATTGCCATGGGAGCTAAAATACTGCCTACGATTGATGATGTTTACGCTACAGGCGATATGATCATTAAAGTAAAAGAACCTATCGAAGCCGAATATGACTTAATTCGCGAAAACCAGTTACTTTTTACGTATTTCCACTTTGCTTCGTATGAAAAGCTTACGAAAGCAATGATTAAGAGTAAGGCTGTATGTCTTGCCTATGAAACGGTAGAACGTGCCGACCGCTCCCTTCCACTTCTTACTCCTATGTCTGAAGTTGCAGGCCGTATGTCTGTTCAGCAAGGAGCACATTTCCTTGAAAAACCTCATGGAGGAAAAGGAATTCTGTTAGGTGGTGTTCCGGGTGTAAAGCCGGCTAAAGTACTTGTTTTAGGCGGAGGTGTCGTTGGTGTGAATGCGGCCATTATTGCAGCCGGTATGGGTGCAGACGTTACCCTTTGCGATATATCTCTTCCGCGTTTACGCTATCTGTCCGAAGTATTACCGAAAAACGTAAATACATTGATGTCGTCTGAATACAACATCATGAAGGAGTTACCTCATACTGATTTAGTAATCGGAGCTGTCCTTATTCCGGGTGCAAAGGCTCCTTATCTGATCAAAAAGGATATGCTCAAATTAATGCCGAAGGGATCTGTCATTGTTGACGTTGCAATTGATCAGGGAGGATGTTTTGAAACTTCGCATCCGACTACACACTCCGATCCGACCTACGTGATTGATGATATCGTTCACTATTGTGTTGCTAATATTCCGGGTGCAGTTCCTTATACTTCGACTGTTGCACTAACTAACGCAACCATGCCTTACGCTTTACAGCTTGCCAACAAAGGATGGGAACAGGCTTGTAAAGACAATAAGGAATTATATAAAGGATTGAATATCGTCAAAGGCGACATTGTTTATAAAGCAGTTGCTGATGCTTTCAATTTGCCTTACACTGAATTAAAACTCTAATAAAATACATAGCTCCCTATTACTGAGGAAGCATGTTTTGGAAAATCCAATCCATGCTTCCTCTTTTTTGTTATATTTGTAAGCAAATAACAAAATCAGCTATGAAAAAACATGATTTCCTTTTTCTGTTTTTATGTATCGTCCTTCTCGGATGTGCTAACATCAATAAAAGAACCGACACCATTTCAGATATTATTCCGGTAGATTTAGAGGGTAAAGATCCTTTAGCCTCTGTTGTTGAACGGATACAAATTATTCCGCTACAAACAGATACAAATTGCCTTCTACGTAACCCTCATTATTTAAGCTATAACCGGGAAATTCAAAAATATTTATTTGAAGACAAAAATATTATTTACGTATATAATCCAGATGGAACCTTGTACAGTTCTTCTGCAAAGCAATTGGGTGAAGGCCCGGAGCAATATCTATCTTTGTGTGATGCTGCGTATAATAAATACACTAAATCAATTGATATATTGACAACGGAAGATGACATTTATGTTTACACTCCTGATTTTAAATTTATTTCAAAAAAGAAATTACCGGAAACAAAACCTTTCCGCTTCGCAATTTCATTTTTTCCGGTCGATAAGGATAGTTACCTGATCAAACCGTCAACAGATGGATTCAGTGATTTTGGATTCTATTTATATAATGCGTCTAAGATGAGTTGGACTGATTCGATATACACTCCGGAAGAGATTGTTTTCGGACCTTTAATGGATCGAAAATTATGTACCGAAATGAACGGTAAACTATATGTCTCTCCTCATCCTTTCAACAACTGCCTCTATTCAATAGATCCGGATAAAAAATGTCTGAATGCGGATATAAAGTTTGACTTCAAAAACAAAGACATCGGGTTGGACGAGATCAGTCGTAAATTCCCTGTTCTTAAGATAAAGCGCTTTGAAATTCCAGCTGAAGATTTCGGACAAGTTAATGACGAATATTTTGCAGCATTGAATGAAATTATGAATTCATCTGCATACATTACCAGCAGACAGCGCCTAATAAGCTCTACACATACTTTTGTCCTATCTCAATTTGACAAAACGAATTCGGTTGCCAGCATCTATAACCGAAATACGCAAAAGAGTTATTCAAATAGCAGTAATCAAAAGTTTTATATCGAATATTGTTCCGATCTGGAAGAAAATATTCTAACTTCACTTGTTTCAATTGAAAACCTGGATAAACATATCGATCCTGTCCTTTTAGACACAAAATCTGCTAATTTGTTAGCATTATTGAAAGATGATGATAACCCGGTTTTGGTCAAGTATTATTTAAAATAATCCTGTAAACATTATGAATGTAGAAGAATTACGTGAGTTCGCTTTAAGTCTGCCTTATACTTCAGAAGGATTTCCTTTTGATGAAACCACATTAGTCATTAAAGTAGGAAGTAAAATGTTTATACTTTTCGATATTGAAGAAAAGCCTTTGAGTATGAACGTGAAATGTGATCCTGAACAAGCTGTTATTCTGCGCGATACTTATTCATTTGTTTTGCCGGGATATCATATGAATAAAAAGCATTGGAATACTGTCATCATTGATGGGAGATCAACAGAATCTCAAATCAAAATGTGGGTAAAAGATTCCTATAATCTTGTACTCAAATCTTTGACAAAAAAAGAGAAGAGTGAACTCTGTGAATAATTTGGGATCAGCGGACAGATACAGTTGTCAGCGTTTTTTATCTGCAACATCTGCAACATGCATATAAACACTTATGCAATAACCGGTTACGCGTTGCAGATCGAATTTCATCTGCAACCATCTGCAACCATCTGCAACAGCGTAAATCCCGATCCACAAAGGGTTTCGGGAGATTGTTGCAGATGTTGCAGATAAAACGCAAAAAAAATCTTTTGTAGTCAGCATATAACGAGAATCCGGACACTACCTAAATTATACGGTGTATCTCTAAAAAGATACGCCGTTTCTTTTAAAAGATGCACCGTATCGTTTCGAAGATATACCGTATCTTTTCAGAGATATACCGTATCGTTACGGAGCTACTTTCCAATTTGCCTTATCTAATCAGATTTACATACGTAT
>JBOFKE010000229.1:0-2447 GCA_051657185.1 Bacteroidales bacterium
TAATCATAGAAAGCCCGACAAGCAGCTACTCCGCTTGAAGCTTTGATTTTCACCTTTCCGTTTTCTACACTGATTTCATACTGATCTTTCCCATCATTTTTGGGAAGATCATACAATTTCAAGGGTAACTGCTGATCCGTAAAGCGGTTAATCACACGCAGCGCCTCTTTTTTATTCCACTGAGCGTGGAGTGTGTGCGTTCCAAAAAAAATACTGATAAATAAGAACAGATAAAAACTTGTTTGTTTCTTCATTTTTAAAGAATAGATATCCGGGTTAAAAAATAGTTTATGGTATCCTTTAGGTAATGGACGATACGAAATAAGATAAATAAATCAAGAAATACAAATTTTATCAACAATACCTTTGACTCTGTCTTTCTAACACAGGCTATAAACAGGCCACACTAAAAAAAGATAAAATGATCTGTAATTGATTATAATTAGTAGATTTGCGCATCGACAAAATTAAACTTAGACTAGGATGGAAAAACGTTATTTGGCAGATGAAAACAGGTATTCGAATAGCATGGTTTACAGACGATGCGGAAATTCGGGAATCGTTTTGCCGGCAATATCATTGGGATTGTGGCATAATTTCGGTAGTGTGGACCGCTTCGAAAATTCGAGAGAAATGCTTCATTTTGCTTTCGACAAAGGAATCACTCATTTCGATCTTGCCAACAACTACGGTCCGGTGTACGGATCGGCTGAAGAGACGTTCGGACGTGTCATGAAAAAAGATTTTATGCCTTATCGTAATGAGTTGTTCATTTCGACCAAAGCAGGACATCAGATGTGGGCGGGTCCTTACGGGGACGGAGGCTCACGCAAATACCTGATGAACAGTATCGACGACAGTCTGCGCCGGATGAATCTGGATTACGTAGATGTATTTTACATTCACCGTTACACACCGGAAACACCGCTTGAGGAAACGATGCAGACTTTAGTGGATATCGTAAAACAAGGTAAGGCTCTTTATGTAGGGATCTCAAAATATCCGGCTGATGCAATGGAAGAAGCGTATGCTTATCTGGCAGACAGGGGCGTTCGCTGTTTGGTTCATCAGGATCGTTACAGTATGTATTCGCGTGATGTAGAAAACGTTGTACTTAGTCTGGCAGCAGGAAGCGGAGTTGGCTTTGTCGCTTTCTCGCCATTGTTTCAGGGACTTCTGACTGACAGATATCTGAACGGTATTCCTGAAGGTTCACGTGCAGCAAGACCGGAAGCCTTTTTGAAAAAGGATCAGGTGTCGGAAGAGTTGGTTAAGAAGTCGATCCGTCTGAACGAAATTGCAGGCAGACGCGGACAAACGCTTGCTCAAATGGCCATTGCCTGGGTGCTGCGTTTGCCGGAAGTAACGAGTGCTATTGTCGGAGCCAGCTCAGTGAATCAGCTGAACGGAAACCTGGAAGCATTGAAAAACTTAGGCTTCACGGCTGAAGAACTTCAGGAAATAAACACGATCCTGGAAGCCTAGCGTATGAGATTCCTAAAATATCTGTCCTTATTTCCGGTGTTTCATTTACTTACCGGCTGCGGCAAAGAACAGACTCTTTCGCGCATACCCGATATGCCGGTCAATATACAGGTACCTGTAGGATCGGAACTGAATACGATTCTGTCCACCAAAAGTATAACTTCGCCCGAAGGATTTCCCGCTGATACAAAGCTTGGATTTGGTGGTATATTACTCGTTAACGGGTTTGCGACAGACAGTGACAACAACGCTTTTTACGCTTTTGATCTGGCTTGTCCTCATGAAGCCAATTCACAGATACGGATTCGGGTGGATAAAGTAAAACTGGATACTTATTGCCCCCAATGCCAATCGCGATTTGAAGTATTTCATGGTAGTGGCGTGCCGACTGCAGGTGTAGCACGGGATAATAAGACAGGACTTAAACGATACCGGACACAGCCACAAGGAAACTATGTGCGTGTGACCAGATAAAATACAACGCGGGGAATACGTCGTCTGACATATTCCCCGCGGTTTTTGTTTTAATATTTATTGGCAGGTATAACTTCCAACCAATATCCGTCGGGATCTTCAATGAAGTAGATTCCCATCTCTTCGTTTTCATAACAGATACAACCCATTTCTTCATGAAGTTTATGTGCAGCATCATAATCCTGAGCAGTAAATGCAAGATGGAACTCATTATCACCTAAATTATAATTGCCTTCCCAGTCGCGCAACCAAGTCAGTTCCAGCAAATGCTGACTACCTCCGTCTGAGAGGTAAACAATGATAAAGCTACCATCTTCGGCATTGATTCTTTTTGTTTCTTTCAAGCCCAAAGCCTGCTCATAAAATGACAAACTTTTTTCAAGATCCACAACGTTAAAGTTGTTGTGTGCAAATTTAAAATTACTCATTATATCTAATCTATTAAAGTGAATCAACTATCCATAGCCAAGGTAAACGGGAGATTACCT
>JBOFKE010000230.1:0-5657 GCA_051657185.1 Bacteroidales bacterium
TATGAAATCCCGAGACACGGTACCAGGATTCAACCCTACATTGAAAATACAATTCGTATAATGACGTTTTTGCTGATTTGGTAATTCAACCAAACAGATGTTTCAATACCAACCCTGTTGCATGTTGTCATTCAACCAACATATGATTCAATACCAACTCTGTAGGGGAGGATCCACGTATCCTCCCGTGTCCCAAAACCATCAAATACACAACCAACCATACAAATGTTTTGATCCTAACGATGTTTTTGCAAATTACATTTCATGATCAACTTGCCAGTTGTAAACATTATTTGCAATATAATCTGCAATAGCATTGCAGGATTGATTATTCCGGATTATATGTTCATGAAAACTTCTTTGCCAAATTCTGTTTTCAAACCTTTCCCAATTACCGGATTTTACTTCTCTGATATATTCATTGGTAGTCATGATTTTAAACCATTGAATAATCTCATTCAATGAATATCTTTTATCCATTTGATGATTTATCTCTATAATGAAATGTATATGATTGGGCATTATTACATAATCGAATAACTGGCAACCTTGAAATTTGCTTTCCAGCTTATTTAACCAGTTTTCAATCATCAGGCCTTTGTTATTTAAATGCATTTGATTGGTATCAATTTTCCCAAATCTGTGAATTTTGAGTTCAGTACAAATAGTCACGTAGTATAGAGCTTCGGTACTATAATCATAATCTTGTAAACGATGTTTTTTTCTTACGCGATAATTATTCTGATTTTCCATGGCTATTTTATTTATTATCGAATATAACGGCAAAAGATCTAATATAAGTATGTATTTCAATTTTAAAACAACATTTTTTGCTGGTTTAATTCGATTGCCGTACGATCGTGAACCGTGGTTGGATACGTGGATCCAACCCTACATTTAAAAACCATCAAACACAAAATCAATCATACCAATGCATTGATCCGAACAATGCGATTTGCTGTTCGTTTAATTCGAATGCCGTACGATTGCGAACCGCGGGTGGGCATAAAGCCTCACCCCTACAAATACACAAAACCATCAAACACAAAATCAATACAAATTATAGTCGGTTCGTAAAACCTTAAATTCCGTACGCCTGCTCAACTGACGAGCTATTTCCTCCTGATCTGCCGACAATCGTCTGATGTAATCCTCCGATAATATATCACCATATTGCAAAAACGGATAGCGATCTGCTATCTCATCATCGACTATAACCGGCACCGACTTCCCGTACCCTTTAGGTGTCAGACGATCCGCGCTTATTCCTGCTTTTATCAGATAATCGACAACACTCTTTGCCCTTCTGTTACTCAAATCCAGGTTATAAGCTTCCGAGCCGATAATGTCGGTATGTGAAGATAGTTCAATGGTGATATGCGGATTTTCCGTCAAAAGCATGATCAGATAATCCAAAGCTCCTTGCGATTCGGGTCTTAATGTTGACTGATCAAAATCAAAGAATATATTATCTACACGAATTGTCTTGGCTACAGGTATCAACTCAAAATCTTTTCGGTAACTGAAATCTTTTTCTTGCTTGGGTGCCGTAAAATATTCCGCCACACTCAGATAACCCGGACAAGAAGCCTGAACTGCATATTTCTCACCTTGTTTGATTTTAAACTGATAACCGGCATTCGCACGCACAGGCTGTTTTTCATAATAACCGCTATCTCCTACTATATGAATTTTTGCTTGATTTAGCGGAGTTTTTCTTTCGCCCTTCACACTCCCTTCGAAAATACACTTCAATTCAGGGAGTTCAAAGAAATAGAGTTTATCAAAACCTCTCGTATCTCCTCTGTCCGAGCTTAATATCCCTTTCTCTTCCAGACTATAATAAGTAATTCCGAAATCATCTCCTGTCGAATTCACAGGCATTCCCATATTCTCTACCGTCCACCCTCCTTTTCGGTCAGGTGTTGCCTTAAATATATCCAGTCCTCCCAGACCGGGCCAGCCTCTTGATGCAAAATACAAAGTTCCGTCTTCACGTATAAAGGGAAACATTTCATCTTCGCCCGTATTAATGTCTTCCCCCATATTTTCGATATACATCACCTCATCTCCGTTCAGTTTGGCTCGCCAGATATCCAATCCGCCTGCACCTCCGGGCATATCCGAAACAAAATAGAGATAATCTCCATCTGCCGAAACTGAAGGATGCGCTACTGTCGTTAAAGAGTCTTCTGTCAGCTTTAGTTTCTGAGGTACCCCCCATTGATCTTCCATTCGCTGAGCAAAGTAAATCCCGGTTACTGCTTCTTTGATATTTCGCGAACGGGTAAAGTACATTCTTAAACCGTTACCGGTTACAGACATCGCTCCTTCATCGTTCTCCGTATTTATCTCACTATCCATAGGTTTGGGTTTGCTCCATCTGCCTTTATCATCCTTTCGGCTATAAAAGATATCTGCATTTTTCTGTCCCGTTATATCCGATCGGCTCTTTCCTTTAGCCTGTCGCCGTGTCGAAGCAAAAAATACTTTATCTCCTTCTTTCCCCGTAAATGAGGCAGAGTAGTCTGATCCTGCGGAATAATTTAATACGGGTGCTATTTTCACAATGTAGCGTGTCGGATTCTTTCGTATTTCCGCTAACTTCTGACACATCAGTAAACCATTCTGTGCCGCCTTATTCAGCGAATCGTAAACCAGATAAGTCTGAAAATAATGCGCCCCCTCTTTCCATCTGCCCAGCTTCTGTTTCACCTGTCCCATATAGAAATAGACAAGCGAATCGGCACAATTGCTTTTGATCGCATAATTATAGGCCGATTCAGCCCGCGATGTCTGATTATGCAATTGATAAGCCCGACCCATTTTATAATAAGCCTCAGCCCTTGCATATTTATCTTTTCCGCCAATCCTTTCTATCACCTTCCTGTAAGTACGCGCAGCCGAGGAGTATTCCCCTCTTTCCATCTGCTCATTTCCCTGTTTGAGAGTCGCAGTCTTGCAAGAGGCAAATACCAGTATGCACGTTAGCAGCAGGTATAAAAAGGAGGACTTCATACGTTTCAGTTACAATGCATTCGGCAAAAGCAAAGAGCTGTCACCATAACTCAGAAAACGATAATCATTGGCCAAAGCATAGTCGTAAACAGCTTTCCAGTTTCCATTCAGAAACGCTGATACCAAAAGCAGTAATGTGCTTTTTGGCTGATGGAAGTTCGTTACGATGCCTTTTACAATACGGAATGTAAATCCCGGTGCAATCATTATCTGTGTCTCTGACATAAGTACATCCGAATCGTTACGCTTCAAATAATCCACAATATTACTTAGTGCTTTCTCAGCCGTAATTTCTGCTTTTTGCTGATAAGGCATCCACTGCGTTACTTTCAGTTCTTCAGATGTCGCATCAGGATTGGTTTCAAGAATCAAACCTATATAATAGAGACTCTCCAGTGTTCTTACAGAGGTCGTTCCTACTGCAATCACTTTGCCTGTATGAGCAATCAGTTTCTCAATAAAAGACAAGTTTACACTGATAAACTCCGTGTGCATTTCATGATCCGCAATCTTATCGCTTTTCACAGGCTGAAATGTACCTGCACCCACATGCAACGTTATTTCTCCCAGATCAACTTGTTTCGCCTGCAACTTCTCCAGAACCTCCGGCGTAAAATGCAAACCGGCTGTCGGAGCTGCTACCGAGCCCTCTATTTTCGAGTAAACCGTCTGATAGGTTTGCTTATCGCTCTCCTCTGTACGTCTGTTCAGGTATGGAGGAATAGGCAACTCTCCGATAGCATCCAGAATATCGGCAAACGTAACCGCAGAATTATCCCACGTAAAGCATACTTCATGCGTGTTTCCTCTGGTAGCTATTTTCTCTGCTGCCAGAACCGTACTTCCGTGCACCGTCTCGATTGTTTGTGTCAGCTGTCCCTCTTTCCATTTCTTCAGATTCCCGATCATACACAACCAAGTGCAAGATTGTGTTTGCTGAAAAGACAGCAAATAATCATGCGGAACGATAGGTTCCAGACAAAATATTTCAATTTTTGCACCAGTTGTCTTCTGGAAAAACAAACGGGCCTGAATAACTTTCGTATTATTAAAAACCATCAGACTACCTTCAGGAATAAAGAATGTCAGATCTCCAAAGGAATGTGTCGAAATATCCCCTTGATTATATACTAATAATTTTGATGTATCTCTCTTAGCCAAAGGAAATTTAGCTATACGCTCATCCGGCAATGGGTAATCAAACTCCTCTATACGTATTTCTTCTGTCTTGATCATAGCAAATTCTGTTTTATACACAATACAAACGTACTCATTCTTTTTTTATTACTCAAATTCATTATTTAATGACAAAACAAAAAATGCCGGACAATTAACTGCCCGGCACTCCATTAAACTATTATCTCTTAGTCATCGTAACGAAGAAAATTGTAGTGATTATCAAACACCAACTCTAATCCGTTATTTAACTGTACATCAAACTCTCGTCTGTCTTTATCCATCTTAACGATAGTCGCTTGTGGATGTCTCATCTGAACATAAGCCAATACTTTTTCAGGCACTAATTCGTCCGAGATACCTGTTGGTACATAAATTTCATCCCAGTTTCCGTTCTTGTCAAAAGAAATCTCGACTCCGTTCATGAATTTTACTTCATATTCGGCACCTCTCAGGTCTTTGTCATATTCCACAGACAAAATATCACCTTGTCCGAAGTTCGCCGAAATAAATTGTTTTGCTCCAACTGGCAACTGCTCATAAGAGATAAACTTATCATCGTCATTATCACATGAAGAAAAAACAGTTGTCACCATCATCAAAGATATAAATAGAAATAGAAGTTTTTTTAATTTCATCGTTGTATATTATTTAGTTTAGTAGTATGTTTAGTCCTTATATTTATATGATTGCGTACCAATTAGCGATCAATACGCATAAACTTCCCTTTTTTGTCAAATTTCAATTCCAGATTACTATCCAGTTTCACTTCATAGTCGCGACGATCGTTCTCAATTTTCACAATCATCTGATTTGGATAGTTCTGACCGACATAAGCCTTGATACCCGGTAATAATAAAGAAGCAGGCACAGATGCATTTTTCATACTGATTGCGGTCCAGTTTCCTTTCGCGTCAAAATCAATCTTGCTTCCGTCCGTAAAAACTACATCATACTCTTTGCTGAACAAATCTTCTTCATCTTGCAATGCATACGAAATATTCTGATTCGGAAAATATGCTTTAATCATTTGCTGAGCCTTAGCTGGCAGTTCACTGAAATTGATTTGTTTACCGTCATCCGCTTTTGCAGTTGAAAATGCTGCAAACACTACACATAGTAGCATTAAAATTTTTGCTTTCATAATCTTTTTATCATTTAGTGATTTGATAACTTAGTTAATTTGATAATGCAAAGTTCGCACCCAAAACTGAAAAGAATCTGGAATCAGTCAGTAAAATGAAGAAAAAATTGATGTAACCCGTCTTTATATTCGTAATTGCAAGAAAAACCCTCTATTTTACAGATTGATTCTACAATAGCCAATCCCAAACCTGATGAATTTTCCTTCTTCTTCGTATGATAGAATCGATCAAAAATCCGTACAGAGTCCAATGGTTCGGATGCTCCCGTATTTGCTAGTATCAAACTGCCATTCGTAATCTTTATTTGAATTGTTCCGC
>JBOFKE010000231.1:0-1952 GCA_051657185.1 Bacteroidales bacterium
TTAATTGCACCTAATGTGAAGTTAAATGTTATCCGAAATTATGAAGTATGTGAAAAGAAAAACGTATCATTGCCAAATGAAATAACCGGTATTGTCAAATGTGCCAATCCGAAGTGTATCACCAACAATGAGCCGATGACCACTTCCTTCAAGGTAATTGATAAAAATGAAGTAAAAATCAAATGCAAATACTGCGAACGGGTCATCGCAAAAGAAGATATCATTATTAAATAAATAAAAGCGAATGAAGCAAGACTGGAAACCGGGAACACTGATCTATCCACTTCCGGCTGCACTGATCAGTTGCGGAAGTTCTCCCGAAGATTACAACTTAATAACCCTTAGCTGGATGGGCACCATCTGTACCAATCCGCCAATGTGTTATATCTCTGTTCGTCCTGAGCGTCATTCCTATCCGATCATTAAAGAAAACATGGAGTTTGTCATCAATCTGACAACCGAAGACATGGCTTTCGCGACCGATTGGTGTGGCGTACGTTCCGGAAAGGATTTCAATAAATTCGAAGAAATGAATTTAACTCCGGGAAAAGCGACCTATGTCAAAGCTCCCCTTGTTGAGGAATCTCCGGTCTGCATCGAATGTCGCGTCAAAGAAATCGTTGCATTGGGATCTCACGATATGTTCATCGCAGACGTTGTAAACGTCAAAGTGGATGAAAAATACCTCGATCCCGAAACAGGAGCCTTCGATATGCAGAAAGCGAAACTGATCGCTTACTCACACGGAAACTATTACAAATTAGGCGAACAAATCGGACGTTTCGGCTGGTCTGTAAAGAAAAAATAAACTTATTCTAATACTTAACACTCATTTAAAGAAATGAAAAGAGACAATCAGATCTTTGAGATCATCGCAAAAGAACATCAACGTCAGTTGAAAGGTATTGAGCTTATCGCATCAGAAAATTTCGTAAGCGAACAAGTTATGCAAGCTATGGGCTCATGCCTGACCAATAAATATGCCGAAGGTTATCCGGGCAAACGTTACTACGGAGGTTGCGAAGTAGTAGACCAGAGTGAACAAATCGCTATCGACCGCGTAAAAGAATTATTCGGTGCAGCTTATGCCAACGTTCAACCCCATTCGGGTGCACAGGCTAATATGGCTGTATTCCTTGCCTGCCTTAATCCGGGAGATAAATTCTTAGGTCTAAACCTTTCACATGGTGGCCACCTTACTCACGGATCTTTGGTTAACTTCTCAGGGTTGCTTTACCATCCGCTTGAATACTCGGTTAGAGAAGACAACGGATATGTAAACTATGAGCAAATGGAAGAAATCGCTCTACGCGAAAAACCAAAAATGATTATCGGTGGAGCTTCTGCTTACTCACGCGAATGGGATTACAAACGCATGCGTGCCATTGCCGATAAAATCGGAGCGATCTTCATGGTAGATATGGCTCACCCTGCAGGTATGATTGCAGCGGGGATCCTTGACAATCCGGTGAAATATGCACATATCGTAACTTCTACAACACATAAAACATTACGCGGACCACGCGGTGGTATCATTCTGATGGGCGAAGATTTTCCGAACCCATGGGGTAAAACAACACCTAAAGGTGAAGTAAAAATGATGTCTGCATTGCTTGACTCTGCTGTATTCCCTGGTGTACAAGGCGGACCACTGGAACATGTGATTGCTGCTAAAGCAGTTGCTTTTGGCGAAGCGCTTCAACCGGAATTCAAAGAATACCAGCTGCAAGTGAAAAAGAATGCTTCTGCTATGGCTAAAGCTTTCGTTGATAAAGGATACAAAATCATCTCTGACGGTACAGACAATCACGTGATGCTTATCGATCTTCGCACAAAATTCCCTGAACTGACAGGTAAAGTTGCTGAAAAAGCATTGGTTGAAGCAGATATCACAGTGAATAAAAACATGGTACCTTACGATTCACGTTCTCCTTTCCAGACTTCGGGTATCC
>JBOFKE010000232.1:0-9409 GCA_051657185.1 Bacteroidales bacterium
TCGGTTGTGGGAATACTTTATGAAGGAAGTAAAGCGCAAATGATTTTCCAAAAAATAAAAATAGATGACTTTCAGTAATATGACGGAAGTGTCTTATTTTATTTAATTGTATTAATAGGTTGCAGGAGAGATTGGTAGGCATGGTATCCATACTTATTCAATCTCTCTGTTTTTGTGTAGCGAAAGAGCTTTTATAAGGTGAAATATTCGAAAAAATAGACTAAAACGGACGATAAATGGGAATAATATTTTGTAGTTCAGAGAAAATGAGTACTTTTGCGAGCCGATTATTATTCCAATAAGACGTTATCGGGTAGATTTACAATTCTCAGTGTCCGAGAGAATGTGGATTATTTGATAATCAAGCAAATTTTATTATTAACAATTTAAAACTTATTAAGCAGTGGATACTTTAAGTTATAAGACCATTTCTGCGAACAAAGCAACTGTACAAAAAGAATGGGTTGTTGTTGATGCAACAGACCAAGTTTTGGGACGTATCGGTTCGAAAGTTGCGAAACTTTTGAGAGGGAAATACAAACCAAACTTCACACCTCACGTTGATTGTGGTGATAACGTAATTATCATCAACGCAGACAAAGTAAAATTAACAGGTAATAAATGGAATGACCGTGTATATTTACATTACACAGGTTACCCAGGTGGTCAAAGAGAGAACACTCCAGCGACTTTATTGAAAAAAGGTCCGGATCGTTTGTTCAGAAAAGTTGTTAAAGGTATGCTACCTAAAAACAGACTTGGTGACCAATTGATCGGAAATATGCATGTATATGCAGGTTCTGAGCACCCACACCAAGCACAACAACCAAAGACTATTGATATAAACTCTCTTAAATAATTGATATGACAGTAATTAATGCAATCGGAAGACGTAAAGCAGCAGTTGCTCGTGTTTACGTTAGCGAGGGAACAGGAAAGATTACTATCAACAAACGTGACCTGTCAAACTACTTCCCTTCAACTATTCTTCAGTTCGTTGTTAAGCAACCGCTTAGCGTATTAGAAGTAACTGAAAAATATGACATCCACGTTAACTTGAATGGTGGTGGTTATAAAGGACAAGCGGAAGCTCTACGTTTAGCTATTGCTCGTGCGTTGGTTAAAATTAATGCAGATGATAAATCAGCATTGAGAAAAGAAGGTTTCATGACTCGTGACCCACGTGTTGTTGAGCGTAAAAAACCGGGACAACCAAAAGCAAGAAAAAGATTCCAGTTCAGCAAACGTTAATATTTGTGCTTCGAACAGAGCTTTGTGCTTAGGGTTCGCAGCTTAATAATGGATACTGGCATAATCAATTGCTTGATAGACGCACGTTTAGTATCCAAATCGAAAGGACTCATTTGAAAAAATGACTACCAGTCGATTGAATTAGTTGAATGTAAACGAATTAAATTAAAACAAAATGTCAAGAGTTTCTTTTGAACAATTATTAGAAGCAGGATGTCACTTCGGACACCTTAAGAGAAAGTGGAACCCTGCAATGGCTCCTTTTATTTTTATGGAGCGCAATGGTATTCATATCATTGACCTACACAAAACAGTTGCTAAAGTAGAAGATGCTGCTGAAGCGTTGAAACAAATCGCTAAGTCTGGTCGCCGCGTATTATTCGTAGGTACTAAAAAACAAGCGAAAGATGTTATCGCTGAAAAAGCATCTGCAGTAAATATGCCATACGTTACTGAGCGTTGGCCGGGTGGTATGTTGACTAACTTCACTACAATCCGCAAATCAGTGAAAAAAATGAGTACTATCGATAAAATGACTAAAGATGGTACTTTCGAAAATCTTTCTAAAAGAGAAAGACTTCAAATTACTCGTCAACGTGCTAAATTAGAGAAAACTTTAGGTTCTATCTCTGATTTGACTCGTCTTCCTGCTGCGCTTTTCGTAGTTGACGTAATGAAAGAGCACATCGCGATCGCTGAAGCTACTCGTTTGGGTATTCCAGTTTTCGGTATCGTTGATACAAACTCTTCTCCAAGAGACATCGACTATGTAATCCCTGCAAATGATGACGCTACTAAATCTGTAGACGTAATCTTGGGTGCTGTTTGTTCAGCAATCGCAGAAGGTCTTACTGAAAGACAAGCAGAGAAAATCGACAATGGCGATGATGCTTCTGCTAAAAAAGACAAAAAAGCAAGACCAGTAAAAAAAGAGAGAACTAAAAAAGAAGATGAAGAAGCGTTAAACGCTAAAGTAGCTTCTAAGTTCGCTGAAAAAGAAGACTAATTTCTGACTAAGAATATTGTTTGAGGTTTGGAGTATTAAAACTCCAAACTTCAAACTTTAATATTTAATCCAATAAATACTCAAGATATTATGGCAGTTACTATGGCTGATATTACCAAGCTTCGTAAAATGACTGGAGCTGGTATGATGGACTGTAAAAACGCTTTGAATGAAGCTGAAGGTGATTTCGATAAAGCAATGGAAATTATCCGTAAAAAAGGACAGGCAGTTGCAGCAAAACGTTC
The DNA here is from genome assembly GCA_051657185.1 of Bacteroidales bacterium. Classification (GTDB taxonomy): domain Bacteria; phylum Bacteroidota; class Bacteroidia; order Bacteroidales; family UBA7332; genus UBA7332. Next base: position 2,503 of record JBOFKE010000232.1, read on the forward strand.
TGATCGCGAAGCATCAGAAGGTTGTGTTTTAGCTGAGTCTAACGGTGATTTCGCTGCTATCGTTGCTTTGAAATGTGAAACAGACTTCGTTGCTAAAAACGAAGAGTTTGTTGCTCTTACTAAGCAAATTCTGGATGCTGCAATCGCTAGCAAGCCTGCTTCTATCGAAGAACTTAACGCTTTGACTATTGGTGATAGCACTATCGCTCAACTTGTAGTTGATAAAATTGGTTCTACAGGTGAGAAAATGGAAGTTGGTTATTATGAATTTATCAGCGCTCCTTCAACTGTAGCATATATTCACCCGGGTAACAAGTTAGCTACATTAGTAGGTTTCAACTTACCTGAAGTTGATGCTCAGGTTGCTAAAGATGTTGCTATGCAAGCAGCTGCAATGAATCCTGTAGCTTTGAACAAAGAAGCAGTTCCTGCTGAAGTTGCTCAAAAAGAATTCGATATTGCACGCGAAAAAGCTCGTGAAGAAGGTAAACCAGAAGAAATGCTTGATAAAATTGCTCAAGGTCGTATGAATAAATTCTACCAAGAGTCAACTTTGTTGGAGCAAGCTTTCATCAAAGATGGTAAAGTTTCTGTAGCTAACTACTTGAAAGCTGCAAACAAAGACCTTACAGCAACAGACTTCAAACGTGTAACTTTGAATGTTGACTAATTAATAGTCTCTATTTAATAGAAACTATTTCTAAATATCGAAAAGGGTAACAGATTCGTTTGTTACCCTTTTTTATTCCTGTTTTTGTCTGATCCAGACAATTTAAATAATGTCCTTTCGAAAATTAGAACATTATTAAGCTCCATTTGTTATCATTAAAGGAACAATCATAGGGAAAAAGGGGATCATTCTCTAAAAAATGCCTACTTTTGTGCCATATAGAAAATAATAGATTATAGAGATGATAAATCGCGCGTTAATCCGTATTAAAGTAGTACAGTTATTATATTCGTACTATCAAAACGAAGAGAGAGATATGGCAAGAGCTGAAAAGGAGCTTCTTTTTAGCTTAGATAAAGCTTATGAGTTATATAATTATCTTCTTCTTTTGATTGTTGAAATCACTGATGCACAAAACAAAAGAATAGAAACTGCTAAATCTAAGTTTTTGGCTTCGGATGCAGACTTGAATCCTAACACAAAGTTTGTGGATAACTTATTTGTTTATCACCTTCGTCAGGATCCAGCTTTTCGTGAATATCTTTCAATGCATAAATTAGCTTGGGAAGAAGAATTTGTAAAAGATCTTCTTGATTTAATCCTGACTTCTGAATGCTATCAGGATTATATGAATTCTGCCACTCGCTCTTTTGAAGAAGATAAAGATTTATGGAGAACTCTTTTCAAAACATTTATCGTCGATAATGAGCGTTTAGTTGAGCTTCTTGAAGAGTCAAGCCTTTACTGGAACGATGATATCGAGATCGTTCAATCATTTGCTTTTAAAACGATCAAACAATTTACGCAATCAGAAGAATCGCAACTTCTTCCTCAGTATCGTTCGGACGAAGAAAAGGAATATGCGATCCAGTTATTCCGCAATGCGATTGTTAATGGTCAGGAATATAAAGAGCTGATTACGAAATATACCAATAACTGGGATATTAATCGTATCGCATTAATGGATGTAATAGTAATGCAGATTGCTTTAGCTGAAATTATGACATTCCCTGCCATTCCTACTTCAGTAAGTTTGAATGAATATATTGATTTAGCAAAAACGTATAGTACACTAAAAAGTGGTTACTTTATTAATGGTGTATTAGACAGAGTTGTAAGAAATTTAAAAGAAGAAGGCGTATTATTGAAAAAATAGTATGTTTTCTGAACTAATAATCATTACCTAACTAAAAGAAATAACACATGAATTTATTAACTGTTGTATTAGCTCAAGCGGCTGCAGGAGGTTCTCTATTGCAAAGTGTCATCATGATGGTACTTATTATTGCCGTATTCTATTTCTTTATGATTCGTCCACAAACGAAACGTCAGAAAGAAGTTCAAAATTTCCGTAACAATCTGAATGTAGGCGATAATGTAGTCACTTCAGGAGGAATCTATGGTAAAATTAAAAATATCCAGGATAATATCGTTACATTGGAAATTGCAGATAATGTAAAAATTAAAATTGATAAAAACTCAATCTTTGCATCTGCAGACGATCAACAAGGAAATAAGTAATTGAATATGTCGTACAGACGAACAATAGTACATTCATATTTACTGTTAAAGAAAAAGGTTGGACTCTTTATTAGAAGGAAAAATAATAAGGAGCTTCTAACCTTTTCCTTTTTTCTGCTATTATCCTTCTTTTTCTGGACACTTCAGGTGTTGCGCGAAGAGATTACGACAAGTTATACGATTCATTTAGATATAACCGACATTCCCAAAAATATTCTGATTACGTCTAAAGTGCCTGTCCTTGAGGTTAAGCTTCGGGATCAAGGGGCAGATTTATTTAATCTTTATCGGAAAGAAAACGATCCGGTAACAGTTCCTTTTAGTCCGAAAGATGTGAAAAGCGGGCGTTATACCCTTTCTCCGGAAGATATATTAAGTATCGTACAGAAGCGTATAACAGGTAGTGCACAAATTATATCGGTTTATCCCAATAGTCTTGTCTTATATTTCTCAATAGGCCAGTCCAAGCAACTCCCGATTAAAGTAAATGGGGATTTTCAGACCAAACAGCAATATATGATATCGGGAGAGATTGTGACAGATCCGCCGATGGTTACTGCGTATGCGCCTCAGGACCTTTTGGCTAAGCTGGAAGAGTGTGAGACAGATTCTTTGTTTTTGCAAAATCTTTCAGAAAGTTATTCTACTGAAGTTGGTATAAAACCCATTCCCGGAGTTAAGTTTTATCCCGATAAAGTCAGATTGGATGTACCAGTGGAATCCTTTACACAAAAGGAGTTGCAAATTCCTTTCGAGGTTATCAATTTGCCACCTGACAAAACGCTCAGAACATTTCCGGCAAATGCATCGATTAGCTGCTTTGTCGCTTTGAGTAAGTATAATCAAATAAAGAATGAGGAGTTTTCGGTTGTTATCAACTATCTGGATATTAAGGATGAGAATCAGAAGAAAGTAAAGGCTAATCTGAATGAATATCCAATATATATATCGAATATCCAATTGTTAATTGATAGTGTGGAATTTATTATTGAAGACAAGATAATACATGATTAAGATAGGTATTACCGGAGGTATCGGAAGCGGGAAGTCTATTCTCTCCCGCTATTTCATTTATCGTAACATCCCTGTTTATGATACAGATTCTCAGGCAAAACGTTTAATGGTCGGGCATCCGGATTTGAAAATAGCCCTTACCGGACTATTGGGGCGTGAAGCATATCAGGACGGACAATTAAATAAAGCATATATTTCTTCTTGTATTTTTCAGGATAAGTCACTCTTAAGAAAGGTAAATGCATTAGTTCATCCTGTTGTTAAAGCTGATTTCATACGCTGGAGTAAAGAGCAGCATTCATCTGTTGTTGCAATGGAGTGTGCCATCTTATTTGAAGCAGACTTCTCGTCAGCAGTGGATTTTGTTATTCAGGTATCAGCATCAGAAGAACTGAGAACATTAAGAGCGATGAAACGTGATGGATTGAAAGCATCACAAATAGAGGCTCGTATGCAGAATCAGATGTCTGATACAGAGAGAGCCGTGCTCGCCGATTTCGAAATGATCAATGATAATCAACATGCGATTATCCCTCAAATAGAGGCAATACTAAAGATGATATCGTAGATAAGAATCTATAAAAACAAAAATGAAGGGCCTAAATGTGTCGTAATGCAATATTATTACTACATTTGTATCACACTCATTTAGAATTTTAAAAGACAGAAGAATATGTTGAAACTTATTTTATCTATTTCGGGTAAACCGGGATTATTTAAACTAATCTCTCAAGGAAGAGGTAATATTATTGTTGAGTCGTTGGTTGATAAGAAAAAAGTTCCGGCTTACGCACACGATAAAGTGATCTCATTGAACGATATTTCTATCTATACTTTAGATGGAGAGACTCCATTAAAAGAGATTTTTACTACTATTGCTAAGAAAGAAAACGGAGCTCAGGCTTCTATCGATCCTAAATCAGATGCAAAAGCTTTACGTGCTTATTTTGCTGAGATTCTACCGGATTACGATGAAGAACGTGTTTATCCTACAGATATTAAGAAAGTAATTACTTGGTATAATATTCTTACAGCAAACGGTGTTACAGACTTTACAGCAGAAGAAACAGCAGAAGTTGCTGAGTAATTTTCAATGCTCGGATGTATAAAAAAAGAGATGTTTAATTATCACTATGATACTTGAACATCTCTTTTTATTTGCATATGTGTAGTTTTTATCCGTAACTTTGTACACAAAGACAGCTAACCCTCTTGCGATCTGTAAAGTTGGTAAATTGCAATTTGATATCACAATATAAACATATAGAAAAGAAGATCAGATGAACAAAATTCTCGTATTAAGTGCACTCTTCATGCTATGTCTGGCATGTAATAATCCGTATAAACATATTTCAGATGATTTATCAGATAAAGTAGAAAATCGTTTGTCAGAGATCCCTGCTGAACGAGCAGAAGAGATTAAGAAATCTATTCAGTCACTCCCTGCAAGTCAGCAAGAAGCAATTGCTTATTTGTACGCGTATATGCCGAAAGCTGATTTGGATACCTTGTCAACAGCTTTGATCGTAGATAATGTAACTTATGCATATAAGGCTAAGGCGCTGTTCCCATGGGCGAAATACGTCCCTGAAGAGGTGTTTTTAAACGATGTTTTGCCTTATGCCATTATGGACGAGACCCGTGAAAACTGGAGAGCTTCTTTTTTTGAGATGCTATCTCCTGTTCTTGCAAACACAACTGATATGTTTGCGGCTGTAGATACGATTAATAAAGTCTTGAAGGACTTGGTACAAGTCGAATATAATACAAAAAGAAACAAACCGAATCAGTCACCTAAAGAATCAATGGATATTCATATGGCTTCGTGTTCGGGTTTGTCGATTCTGCTTACTGATGCTCTGCGCGCCGTAGGTATTCCATCGCGAATAGCAGGTACGCCTATGTGGATCACCAAAGAAGGAAATCATAACTGGAATGAAGTTTGGGTAAACGGAAGCTGGTATTTGATCGAATATTATCCGGCACCATTAAATGATGCATGGTTTCTTCCTCGATGTGCTGCGTTTGAAGGTCAGGATGATCCTGCTCATCAGGTTTACGCCACTACATTTAAACCGCAATCAGACCAGTATTTCCCGATGGTGTGGAATGAAACGGATCAGAGTATCCCGGGGATTAATGTGACAGATCAGTATGTTGAATTATATAAACAACAGCAAAGTCTGAAAGATATTCAGAAGAGTGACGAAGTGATTATTATTGTGCGTGGCTTTCGCGAAGGCGGAGATCCTGCAATAAGTGCAGACAGAGCAGTAATTGATGTAATCGTTCAGGATAAAGACGGAAATCAAATAGCAAAAGGAAAAACACGTAATGCAAATGCGGATATGAATGATTATTTGGTTTTTTATCTTTCTCAAAATAGTAGCTATAAATTGATTTATGGTGATAAGTCTTTAGAAATTAAAACATCCGGAGAGGATAATACTAGCTATAATTTATTTATCTAGTTAATATTATAACTCTCTTCCGGATAATATATAAATAAGATTTTGTTATGGAGTCATCTCTATTCTGACAGTGTTAGAATAGGGGTGGCTCTATTTCGTTTTTTGCTTGAATGTGCCGTAAAAGCCAGTTTGTCATATTGCCTCAAATAAGCCTGTTTTACTTACTTTTTGTATTGCTCTAATCGCTCAGAATGCGCTATTTTTCCCGTAGCTAAATATTATTCAGAATACGTCTTGTATTGTTAATTATGTAAAGTGTTGATAATCAGTAAGGCAGTCCTGTCGTGAAAGAATGGACGTATCTCATCGGATTTTGATACGTATGTAAATATATTTTGATACGTATCTAACCGAAAAAACAAAGGGCGAAAATTTCATAACGCACCGTATAATTTCAAAGATATACCGTATAAATCAAAAGATACGGTGTATCTTTTGAAAACAGACCGTATTTCATCGCAAAATACGGGTAATACAGTCTGAAATATTCCACAAAGTCGTATTTTTTCGATTAGTTTATCCGAAAATTATTAAGGTCTGTAGTTTGATAAAATGACACATATTTCGAGTTATTGATAGAAAAATGATTACCGCAGCATCAATTATCTGATTGATTTATTCTGCTGAAAGCTTGTAACTTGAAAATTATTATATAGATTTAGAGCCTGACAATTGTTTAACCTTAAGAGCTAATAGGTTCTTTCTCTGAATTTCAGAGTGAAAAATAAAAAAGTAGAATGCTCCATATGTAAACTATAAACTTGAAAGACATGAAAAATATTAGACTATTTCTTATTTCAATTTTTTCGATCTTATCGATTTACGCATATAGTCAATCAACAGACGAACGTATAGTGCAAGCCATTAATAGCGGAGCATGGCATAAAGTGCGAAGTCTGTATATAACAGAGAAAGAGAATTTACAGACCCCTTTTCTGCATCCGTTGACTAATTTTTTTATTTCTCAGTTTTATAATCAACCTGATTCGGCTATTTATTACGGCGCTACCCTGCTGAATGAGTATAATGAAGAATTAGGAAGCTCCATAAGTAGTGTGATATATCTTATGGCAAGTGATTATGCAAAGAAGAATGACTATAAGAGTGCTGCTGATATCTTAAATAAGTACAATGAAGCTGTCAAAGCGGCAGGTATGCAGCCCGATGAATCATTTGTGGCTGTCGAAAATCAATATGATGCCATCGACAAGAAGGGTGGGTTTGTGGTTAA
>JBOFKE010000233.1:0-5109 GCA_051657185.1 Bacteroidales bacterium
AAAATTAAGTGCAGCTTTCCTATAAAATAAACGAGCCTGTTTCGGATCATATTCCTTGAGATATAAATCAGCTGCATAACTATATGTATAGCCCAATAGATTCGACAATGACTTATCTCCAGCCTTTTCTAGCATTTCGATCACATATAAATATGTAGCAAGTGCATCTTCATTTTTATCAGCTTTAGCGTAAGCCCGCCCTAAATAATGATTGATGAAAGCATTATCTTTAATATTTTCTTTATCATTCATTCTCAGATAACGTGCCGAGCGCTCTAAAAGCGTATCCGAAGGAATTGCTTTACCCAAAGAATCGGCCAGATGAGAAAAAAGAAGAGACCATTTGATCAAGTCCTGTCCTGAGAGGTCATCATGCGGTATTGCATTTAAGGCATTATAAGCACTATCAGCCCGTACAGGTGCAATGCTTTCCAATTGATCTATTTTTTCATGAAGATCAACCTTATTACATGCATTAAATAAAATCAGAAGTATGCAAAGTCTAAAGATTACTTTCATTGTAGATAATCTTGTTTATATATTAAGTTAGTAGATGAACCGCAGCAAATATACACAAAAGAAATAAATGAATTATTCTTTCACATTACTATTCATTTAAATTATACTCCCTCGCTTAATGATTAAAGCATACAAAAGATCTTGAAAAGAATACAAATCAAAACCGTTTCGCCAAAATCGCATATATTACATCACAAATCCATTCAAAATAAGGAGTCATTGCACAAAATAATTTATTTTTGTGGTCAGAAAATTAAATCATTATTGATCATGGCTGATAAAAAAGTAAGAGTGCGTTTTGCACCAAGTCCTACGGGGCCTTTACATATTGGCGGCGTACGTACCGCACTGTATAATTATCTCTTCACAAAAAAATTAGGTGGAGACATGATTCTGCGTATTGAAGATACAGATTCACAAAGATATGTACCTGGAGCAGAAGCATACATTATCGAAGCCTTAACCTGGTTAGGGATTAAATTTGATGAGGGCGTAAACTTCGGTGGCAACTATGGACCTTACAGACAATCAGAAAGAAAAGAAATCTACAAAAAATACGTAGATTTTTTATTAGCAAATGACAAAGCTTATATTGCTTTCGATACGCCTTCCGAACTAGAGTCAAAAAGAAATGACATTCAGAATTTCCAATACGATGCTTCGACAAGAGGAATGATGAGAAACTCATTAACTCTTAGTAAAGAGGAGACTGAGAATCTGATTGCTGAAGGACATCAATATGTCGTTCGTATTAAGATTGAGCCAAACGAAGACGTTATTGTTGATGATTTAATTCGTGGTGAAGTTAAAATCAACTCATCTATTTTAGATGATAAAGTTTTATATAAATCTGCTGATAATTTACCGACTTATCATTTGGCGAATATTGTAGATGACCATTTAATGGAAGTTACGCATGTTATACGCGGTGAAGAATGGCTTCCTTCTGCTCCGCTTCACGTATTATTGTATCGCGCATTTGGCTGGGAAGAAACAATGCCTCGCTTTGCACACCTTCCTTTATTACTTAAACCTGACGGAAACGGGAAACTAAGTAAGCGTGATGGAGATCGTTTAGGATTCCCTGTATTTCCATTAGAATGGAAAGACCCGAAAACAGGTGATATTTCTTCAGGTTACCGTGAAGCCGGATATTTCCCTGAAGCTGTTATAAACTTCTTATCTTTACTTGGATGGAATCCGGGTACTGAGCAAGAAATTTTCAATATGGATGAATTAATCCAGGCATTCTCTTTAGATCGATGCAGCAAAAGCGGAGCTAAATTTGATTATGAAAAAGGGAAATGGTTTAACCACAAGTACCTTCAGATGAAATCAAATGAAGAGCTTTGTATGATGTTTCAACCTATATTAAAAGCTAAAGAAATTGAAGCATCTAATGAAGTTGTTGCTCAGATTATTGGTTTAGTCAAAGAGCGTGTCAACTTCGTAAAAGAGCTTTGGGACCAAGCTTCGTTCTTCTTTATTGCGCCAACTTCTTATGATGAAAAAACAATCAAGAAACGTTGGAAAGAAGAAACACCAGCTCAAATGCTGGAATTGGCAGAAGTATTAAGAGCTGTCGAAGATTTCTCGCCTGCTGCTACCGAAGAGATCGTTAAAACCTGGATTGCTGAAAAAGGATATAATATGGGAGGAATCATGAATGCCTTCCGTCTATCAATTGTTGGTGAACCTAAAGGGCCTCATATGTACGATATCATATCTATTCTTGGAAAAGAAGAGACTATTCGTAGAATCGAAAATGCAGTTAAAACAATAAAGTAACAGTATTAACACGACCATAAATAAGAGATTGAGTTTTGGCTCAATCTCTTATTCTTATTTATTAAGTTTTCCCCATGAAACACATTTTCATCACCTTACTTTGTGTCTTTTGTGCACAAATAACATTTGCACAAAAGCTCAAATTTGCCTATGATGTAGACTTCCATGTCTTCTTCGACAATCGAGAATATAAAAGTGAATTTCAGGAATCTCAGACTATATTCGGGAGTAGAATTGCTCCTGATATGGGTGTAAAATTCCTTGACAACCATTATTTAATGGGAGGTATAAATTATCTTCAAGAGTTTGGAAAAAAAACATTTGATTCAAGACCGGATTATACCTTTTATTACAGATATACCAATGATTGGTTTACGGGAATAGGCGGATCTTTTAATCGCCGCTACCTGAAAGGAGATTATCCGTTATCAATGTTCAGTGATAATGTAGCCTATTACGATCCTAATATTGACGGAGCTTTATTTCAATTTTATAACGAGAAGCTCTGGGGTGAATTCTTTTGCGACTGGTTTGGCAGACAAAGTGAAAAAGTCCGGGAAAAATTCATGCTTGCAGGGTCCGGCGAATACAGACATAAAATGCTTTTTGCCGGTTTTCAATTTTACATGATCCATTATGCCGGAACATTCGCTGCGGATTCTCTGATTGATAACGGCGTTGCTCATCCTTATGTCGGGGTTGATTTCGTTCCGCTTCTGCCATGTATGAATAAATTATCAATCCAGGCTGGCTTAATGTGCGGGCTCGAACAGGTAAGAGCTACGGGAGAAGGCTTTGTTGCGTCTCCGGGATTACAATTAGAAATCAAAGCTGAATGGAAGCGTATTGGTTTAAAAAACACATTCCGTACAGGGAAAGGAATGATGGTCAATTGGGGTAAATTTGATGATGAATATAATAATCTATATTGGGGAGACCCGTATTATCGGGCAAAAACATATAATCGACTAGAATTGTATTGGCAAATCGCACGATCTAAATATGTAGATTGCAAATTACAATCTGTATTCCATTCAGATGGGAAAGTGATGAGCGACTGGCAGCAACTTCTGGTCTTAAGAGTCAACATAAACAATAAATAATCAATGTTTATTTACAACCTTGCAATTCAACTCCTTTCATTTGTCGTAAAAATAATGGCATGTTTTAAAGATAAGGAGAAAAAGCTGGCTGAAGGACAAAAAAACGTTTTTAGCTATTTATCAAATAACAGAAATGTAAATGACCAGTATATTTGGTTTCATGCATCATCGTTAGGCGAGTTCGAACAAGGACGACCTATGATTGAAAAGATAAAACGAGAACAACCCAAAAAGAAAATTCTCCTTACTTTTTTTTCGCCTTCGGGTTACGAAGTTCGCAAAAACTATGCTTTAGCTGACATGATTTGTTATCTGCCTTTTGACAAACCTGCTAATGTAAAACGATTTCTGGACATTGTAAATCCTGAAAAGGCGATATTTATAAAGTATGAATTCTGGTATAATTATCTGGCTGAGCTAAATCATCGTGCCATTCCTACTTATATAATATCTGCAATATTTCGTCCAACACAATTGTTTTTCAAACCTTGGGGTGGCTGGTATCGAAAAATGCTCACTTTCTTTGATCAGCTTTTTGTTCAAGATAATACATCAAAAGATCTGCTTGCACAAATAGGGATTACAAACGTTATGGTTTGCGGGGATACTCGTTTTGATCGAGTAATTGATATTATGAAAGAAGCGAAAGAGCTCCCACTAATTGATCAGTTTGCTAACGATCAGTTTATTTTAGTAGCTGGCAGCTCATGGCCTAAAGATGAAGAGATCTTTATTGAGTATTTCAATGAAAGTCCAAATTTGAAACTTATTATTGCTCCTCACGAAATTCATGAGGGACATTTGGAAAGTATTGAAAATAGAATCAAAAGACCATTCGTCAGATATTCTCAAATTAAAGATCAGGACTTACAATCAGTCGATTGTATTATCGTTGATTGCTTCGGATTGTTATCATCCATATACAGATATGGTAAAATTGCTTATATCGGAGGAGGATTCGGAGTAGGAATACATAACGTCCTTGAAGCCGCTGTGTACGGAATCCCCGTTATTTGGGGTCCAAATTACGCTAAATTCAGGGAAGCAAAATCATTAATTAAATCAGGAGGAGGATTTAGTATAAATGATGCTTCTGAATTCAATATATTATTGAACAAATTCAGAGATAATCCATCATTTCTGAATAGTTCCAGTAATTCTTCTTTAAACTATGTTGCAGAGAATGCCGGTGCTACGGAAAAAATATATCAGATTATCTTTTAATGAAATAATCTCAAGATACTTGTTTATCGGGTGTAAAGTTCATGGATTCATGAATTTTACACCTTTTTTCATATCTGATTTTCCTAAATCAATATAAATAAACGGGTTATAAAGCTTTAATTTTAATTTCATAAACCCCAAAATCGTCTTACATTTAACTTTTTACGCTCATTTTGTTTGATTATGTGCAGTTTAATTATACATTTGCACAGAATACAACAAAATGTGCTATGATAAAAGAGAACTTTATTCAACTATTTGCGGATTCTTTTAAAAAGAACTGGGAGCTTAATGCTCTTTCCGATTATGTTGAAAAAACTTCATTCACATATGGAGAAGTAGCAACCGAGGTTGCCAAACTACATATGCTTTTCGAAGCTTGTCATATTAAACAAGGAGATAAAATTGCTTTAATAGGACGCAATACATCAAGCTGGTGTATTGTATATATGGCAACAATCACTTACGGAGCGGT
>JBOFKE010000234.1:0-5852 GCA_051657185.1 Bacteroidales bacterium
TACACTCAGTACTTCAGAAGTTATGAAGTTTGTGTTTTGATTAATCAAAACTGTAGAATTCGTATTTAAAGGTATGGCAGGACTGTAGGCATAAAGATCAATAATCTCATTAGATAAGAACATTTCCTGATCTGAAATGCCTGTTTTAACACCGTTAGCATCAACAGTTATAGGTGTTAATACTCCATTGTCCATCAGTTCGTAAGCTTGTGATGTAATAAATTCATCCATTATTGTATTGGCATACGCAGAGTTTCGTTTATAGGCGCATACACGTATTGTACTCCCAATAGGGATTGGACTATAAGATGAGTTCTTAGTTTCGGCGATTTGTAATGGCTCAATCTCAATAGCTTCTTTCGTATTATTATTGATAAGTATTGTGCCGGAGTGCTTTGTCGGAACAGTGATGTTCGAAGATACAGGTATAGAAAACCGAACCTCAATATTTCTGTCTTTTATTGAGGGATCTGTTTTTATATCTGTATAATTTTCAGATACGCAGCTACTAAACAGAGTTAATAGGAATATCCCAAAGATTAAATTTACAGGTTTCATAATATATTATTCTTCTGGGTAAATAGGATCGTTGGTTAAATCATTAGTATTCCAGTCATATACGTTATATGCCGAAAAAATCATATTTTCTAAGTTGATAACTGCTGTATATTCATAAAAATTCCCTGAGATAAATCCGCCTGAAGGGGTTGTTATTAAAGCATTATATGGAATAGAATAGTTTTCACCATTTATTTTCAGATACACATAAAATGATATATCGTTTGCGGAAGTAGGAAGGATTATTGCTTTTGCAGTATTTCCAATGATTGCCATTTTTGCACTGTCGGCCGACAATGGGGCTTGACTGATTTGACCGGATAACAGATTTATTACACCAGATGTATCAGGCATTTGTATAAAAGCACTATCGATAGAGTTAATCGTAATACCGGAGCCGGCAACCATCTTTACGCCTATCTGGCAAGCTATATGTTTTAAAATTACGGTTATATTCTTGGTGCTGTTTCTAACTGTTTCATTTGAGTTTAATCCCCATAGGTAATCAGTATTATTATGAAGATCATCAATCTGATTATTATACAGGGCCTGAGTCATTTCTTTGTCATTCGTTGAGATCGAATAAAAGTTGTATGTGCCATCAGGGAGATACATAATATAATCATCGATACCGGTCAGCGCGCTTGATTGAAGCGATTTGTAATCGCCTTGATTAACAGGATAATTGTTTCCTGTAGGATAAGCATAGACAGTGACAATGACACCGGGAACTAAAGGTGTCGTATTAGTTTTAGTTGGTATTACCTGTGCTGAAAATGTAATATTATTATTGATATTTTCAGAAGGATCATTCTTACTGTCTCCGCAGGAAGCGCAAACAGTAAGAATGAAGAAAAAGATACAAAAAGGTATATGTTTCATGATGTTCTGACTTTACGGATACATAGGCTTTGGATTAGGATAGTTTAATCCATCACCATATTGAGTTTCGACAAATACACCTTCCTGGTTAAATAATAACTCCTGACCTGTTGTTAATTCCATCGCAAAGAATCCATTGTCCAGACGTTGTAATTCAACAACGGGAATACCAGGATGGTAAGCAACCAGCCAGTATAGAATTCGGTTAGGCAATGTTTCCAAAAGAGATGCCGGTATGCCGTTTTCAATCTCCATATCAGTCCATTGATTGCTTTGTTTACTGAATTCTATTTCATCGTAATTCGTAAATGTGATTTTATACTCTCTTGAATTGACTTTTATTTTTCGAACAGGCTCGTTTTTGAAATACGTATTCATAAATACCTGAATAGAATCGGGTAGCTGCTGAAAGGTTATAATATTGCTTTTGTTTTCAGCGAAACTAAAAGAAATAAGAGAGAACAGTAAAGCAAATGTAAATAGCGCTTTTTTCATAATTATAGTTGGTTTTTAGTTAGTTTAATTTTCGAGTGTGATAAGTTGCCCTTGAGGATCAAGCATTAATTCAACTTTATCAATCATTTTGAGCTGATAAATAGATTGACCATCCAGCAGTTCCATTGCGATGAATTTACTTTTCGGATAGTTTTTGCGGACATAATCTAATACAGGCTTAGGTAGCGTGTTAAATAATTTGGGAGGAATGCCATTTGGAATAAATACTTTCTTCCAGACAGGCTTACTCTTGAAATATTCGATATAATTATTTTTTCCATATTCTATACGATAGTTTTCAGGATTATCAATCACCTTCATGATTCTGTTCGGATTGATATATCCTTTTACACTATTCTGAATAGGTGCAGGCAGCTGACTGTAATTGATGTCTTTGGCGGAAGCAAAGAACAATGAACTGACGCAAAATATAGACGTATATACGATCGTCCTTATTGTTCCTCTTTTCATAATTTCTACGGTTAAGGTTATGGATACAAATTATAAATACTACACAACAATAACATTTATTGATCGAATAAGGTTTTAAGATAAAAAAAATAGGATTATTTCATCGAATATGTATTCTTTGAATAACCCTATTTAAAGCTTTATTAATACTTGTCGTATGATACAAGCTTGTCTATTTCTTTTCGTTTTTTTGGTCTTAGGGATTGAGTCGAATACCCAATAACAATATCCAAAACGACAGTTCTGGAAGATGGGATATTGAGTATTTTCTTAATTTTTTTTTCATCAAACCAACCAATCATACAGCTCCCTAACCCTTCTTCAGTAGCTGCGAGGCAGATATGTTCGGCAACAATGCCAATATCAATATGAGGAAAATGCTTCTTCTTAAAGAAAGAACCCATTTGAGAACTGAAATTCGCAGGCTCCTCTATAACAATGATATGTATAGGTGCTTGTTTGGTAAAATGATTTATCCCTAGCATCTTAGTCGATGTTGCATCTGCAATCTGATGTCTTAATAGTTCTTCTTTTACAACTATAAAGCGCCAGGGTTGAGCATTGCAGGCTGATGGAGCAAATTGCGCAGCTTGTAAAATTCGATCCAGTTTTTCTTGCTCTACAATTTTTTGTGGATCGAAAGCACGATCGCTTTGCCTTTGTTTAACAAGATCTAAAAAACTCATGCGTAGCGCATCATTTTAGAAAGATATTTACCGACAATATCAAACTCAAGATTTACAACTGTTCCTTGTTTAATTTGATGGAAGTTGGTATGTTCAAATGTGTAAGGAATAATAGCAACCTGAAAACTATTGTCTTGAGAATTGCAAACAGTCAGACTTACGCCATTTATACATACAGATCCTTTTTCGACAGTCATGTAGCCTTGTTTTGCCATATCTTTATTGAATTCATACTCAAAAGTAAAATACCAGCTTCCGTCTGCTTCTTTTACTTCTTTACAAATAGCAGTCTGATCAACATGGCCTTGAACAATGTGTCCGTCCAGACGACCATTCATAATCATGCTTCGCTCTAAATTTACTTTACTTCCGATTTCTAAATTTCCTAAATTAGAACGCTCAAGCGTTTCTTTGATGGCCGTAACTGTGTATTTGTTATTCTCAATCTCAACCACAGTGAGACAAACACCGTTATGAGCTACGCTTTGATCAATTTTTAATTCATGAGTAAAAGAACATTCCATTGTTAAATGTACATTACCTTGATCATGTTTTATGGCAACAACTTTTGCTGCTTCTTCTACAATTCCTGAGAACATAATAGTCGAATTTATTAGTTTGAAATCAGTTTCAAAAGTAATGAATCTATTTGAATAGAGACTTTATTCATAATAAAAACTGTAAAAATGGTATTGGGGCTACTGAGAATAGGGCGTGTTATTTCAGAATACCTGTTTATGAAAAGATTTTAGTAACGTTAATAAAAATATCAGAGATCGGTTTATGGCCTTACCAGAGTTATGAATTTAAATCAAATGTTAAAAAAGAATTGATTGCGAAATTTGATTTGCAAATATTGATAATAAAACTCTATATTTGCCCCAGAATAAAAAATGTAATAATTACAAATTTATTGGTCGACCAATGATAAAGCTTAGTAATGAAGCGCAAAATCGCTTAATACAATACGGAATAAAGCCTTCCGTACAGCGAATTGCAATTATGGACTATCTTCTATCAAACAAAACGCATCCCACTGTGGATGAGATTTATCTTGCCTTACATCCATTTATACCAACGCTTTCAAAAACAACGGTTTATAACACGTTGAGCTTGTTTGTGGATAAGGGGGCTGCGCTTTGTTTGGGGATAGAGTTGAAAAATGCCCGTTTTGACGGGGATATCTCAAGTCACGGGCACTTCTTGTGTTCGGATTGTGGAGATATTCATGATGTATTTGATATCTCAACAGAGGGGTTGATGAATGCTGTTCCAGAGGGGTTTGTATTAGAGGATATCCACGTCTATTATAGAGGCCGTTGCAAAGAGTGCCGCGAGAGGGCTTGTTCTGTAAATAATTAACAGAACCAATTAATAAAGTTAGAGAAAATGGCAAAGAAATTTATTTGTACTGTATGTGGATACGTTCACACAGGAGATGCTGCTCCTGAAAAATGTCCTCAATGTAAAGTTCCTGCAACGAAATTCCAAGAGCAAATCGAAACAGAAGGCGAATTGGCTTGGGCTGACGAACACCGTATTGGTGTTGCTGCAGATGTAGATCCGGAAGTTTTAGAAGGATTGAAAGCTCATTTTATGGGAGAATGTACTGAGGTAGGAATGTATTTGGCAATGTCTCGTCAGGCAGATCGCGAAGGTTACCCAGAGGTAGCTGAAGCGTACAAACGTATTGCTTGGGAAGAAGCTGAACACGCAGCTAAATTTGCTGAGCTTTTGGGTGAAGTGGTTTGGGATACTAAAACAAATCTGAAAGCCAGAATGGAAGCAGAAGCCGGTGCATGCGCCGATAAAAAGCGTATTGCGTCTCGTGCAAAAGAGTTAGGCTTAGATGCAGTTCACGATACAGTTCATGAAATGTGTAAAGATGAAGCTCGTCATGGACAAGCTTTCCAAGGTCTATACAAACGTTTCTTCGAAAATAAATAAGCGCTATAGATTAAAAGCATTTAGGAGGTCACTTAAGGTCAAGCTTAGGTGACCTCCTTTTTATTAGGTTATGTTGAGTATTTTAAAAAGATGAAATAGTCGAATGCTCAAGAGATTTTTCTATTTTTGTAACAAGAATCCAGTTAGGTCATCATTTTATTTTTAGGTGCTTTAGCTGATTCCGGATCTTAACACATAGAATATTATGGATATAACTATATTAGGAATAGAATCATCATGCGATGATACTTCTGCAGCGGTAATTCGTAACGGTGTGATTCTCTCGAATGTTATTTCGAATCAGGATGTTCATTTTCAATATGGAGGTGTGGTTCCTGAATTAGCATCAAGAGCTCACCAACAAAATATTATACCAGTTGTTGAGGCTGCTCTGAAAAGAGCAAATGTTGATAAATCAGAGCTCTCGGCTATTGCTTTTACTCGTGGTCCTGGCTTAATGGGATCTTTGCTGGTAGGTACTTCTTTTACTAAAGGCTTTTCATTAGCACTTGGGATTCCTATGGTTGAGGTGAATCATTTGAAGGCACACGTTTTGGCACACTTTATTAAAGAGAGTGAGGAAGATATGGATCAACCACAATTTCCATTCTTATGCTTATTGGTTTCCGGTGGTAATTCTCAGATTATATTAGTACGCTCTTATAATGATATGGAGGTAATCGGTCAAACAATAGATGATGCGGCAGGTGAAGCATTTGATAAATGTGCCAAAGTAATGGGACTTGGTTATCCGGGTGGACCTGTTGTCGATCGTTTAGCTAAAGAAGGAGATCCATTGAGATTTAAATTCAA
>JBOFKE010000235.1:0-7885 GCA_051657185.1 Bacteroidales bacterium
TTACCTGTAGAAAAGTCCGGTGATGAGCTGATAGGCATACCATCAACAACATAAAGCGGTTGATTATTACCTGAGAAAGAGCGGGCTCCACGGATTACGATTTGTGATGACGCACCCGGCATACCCGAAGACTGACGAATGTCAACACCTGTAAGTTTACCCTGGATTGCACTCGCTAAAGAGGTTGTACCATCTGTGTTCAGCTGGTCTGATTTTAAATCCTGAGCTGCGTAGCCAAGAGCTTTACGATCTCTTTTCATCCCCATAGCTGTAATAACAACTTCATCAAGATCCTGAGACAGAGAATTCATTTTAATAACCATATGTGGCTTAACCGCTTCTTCAAGAGGCTTCATTCCCACATACGTAAATGTTAATAACTTAGTACTTTCTGGAACATCAAATGAAAAGTTCCCATCATAATCAGTTACGGTACCTATCGATGTTCCCTTAGCCATAATAGCCACACCGATAATTGGCTGTCCATCTTCTGCTGACAGAACAGTCCCTGTTACTTTTTTTTGGGCAGACATAAGCCCTACGCCTAAAAACAGGCAGAACAATAGAAATGTTAATCTTCTCATAAAACAATCTAATTGTTAAACATAAAAAATATATACTCTGAAATTTATTCCTTTGAATTTTTCCCGTTAATCAAGGAGGGTATAAAACATAAAAAGTCGTTCTGTGACATGTATCAAACTTTACATTAAAACTTTACGATCTCGTTGCTGTGTTTCGTCATAAATTGCTCACATATCGTTTTCTGCTATTTTCAACTTCACTCATTCTCCGATGGTACTTTACTTGTGTCTTCCGTACTTTACGATATGTTAAACAAGACAAAATAGTTTATAGTTATACACCTATCGACAAATGTAATCATTGATAATTATCTACAAAATTTAATTGGTATTTTTTTATCTGATTTTATATAAAAAACACACATTTGACTGCAAAAAGAATATTTATCATGGAAATATACATATTATTATCACTTTATCATTTAAACCAATGTATAAATTACAATGTAACATTTATCATATTACTTATAGCGATAAACGATCAGCAATAAAAGCATTCAAGAATAAAAAAAGCCAACATATAAATGTTATAAAAGCAATAATACAGATATACATGTTTTATATATTTATACAAATAAAGAAAACAAAGACGAATCACTTATTTCATAAGCATAATTTTAGCACTAATCAGGCGTCTATTATATCCCGTCAAGGATTAATACAAAGAGGAAATACCTATTTATTCGTTAATATATACGCCATAATACAGCATATATATGAATATATATGCTGTATTATTCTTTGACCGGCACATAGCAATGCTTGTTTATGGAATCCGATTAAAATTCAGATTATCTCTTTGCTCTCCTTCTTCCGTTTGAGGGATTTCGATGTGATAGGCGTCGCTAAAACACACTCCGTCCTGATTATCTTTTATGCTTACAGTATATGATCCTGCAGTTACGCCTGTAAAATAATAATATCCCCAATCATCAGTCAGAACAGTTACTGTATGATTATCTGTAGTTCGAATAAGCTCTACAGGAATATTTATCAGAGGCTTCTTTCTTTCTCCAGATGCATCATATACAGTCCCGGAAATTTCAGATATAACCATAACAGGTATATAGATGGAAGAACTTTGCCCTTCCGACATATAAATCATTTTTTCATAAGGTGTGATTTGCCACGATATATCTTTTAGTATCTGGCGGGGAACAATAACTTTAAATGGATGTCCCGGAGGAATGTTATTAAAATAGATGCCTGATGCTTTTCTGATTATTTCTGCACCTGTTTTTACAAGTACTTTTGCATCGGACAATATCGTTTCGCCTTTGTCAAATTTCTGATTTGCATTTTTATCTACAAAAGCAGCAACATGAAGAGATGATTGTGAATTATTCCGGTTGCTAAAATTCACTTTCCGATTTGGATAAATACGCATAGCACCTTCTGCGGATGCGGATATTCCGTAGTTTTTAAATGTTGATCTGACATTTGCTCTAAATGTGAGAGCAGGTATCCGATAGGTTGCTCCAAGCTCAAGGCTAGTCGACTTTGAACGTGTATAGTAAGTCGCAGACAAGTTTCCCATCAGATTGTTTGCGATATTAAATTGAAGTCGGTTAGTATATATATATTCCTGAGTCCTCAAAAAACCATCGAAAGATGTTTCATTGTAGAAGCTTTTATTTATCCTGTACCCTACACGTCCTCCATACGAAAGATGGTCAAATCCCCAGCTGCGTTCTGAATTCATCGAGGCATATCCAGTTATCATCAGGTTATGCATAAAAACATTTAGCCGCAATGTAGAAATAAAACTTTCTTGCCGGACAAATCGCATATTTCTGAGTGAAAAAGTGATCGAGTGAGGAATCCTCTTAACGGGAAGAGATGTGGTTATGCTTCCGGATATATCATCAATCGGTGCATTCCGGACAAGCTTCTGGTTTTGATTAAACTTTTCATAGATGAGACTATACCCGAGATACGCCCCTGCATTCCCAACTAAATTTGATCGAAATTTGTATTCAGGAAAAATCTGAACTCCCATTTGCAGCCATTTACCGGGAGCCAGTTTTAAACCTCCCCCTCCAATAAAATAGAGCGTATTATGTCGTAATACAGATTCTATACGGGTGACTAAACTCATGAATTTAAACAATCCATACTCTGCAATAAAAGCAGTGTAGTAATCAGACTCATCTGATGCTCCTAACGTAAATTGATATTTAAATTGTTTTTTCGCCAATATTCCTTCAGCAATATAGACCGACTTATTATCCGAAACAGATTCGCCAAAAGCATTAAGAGCGACTGTCGATATCGTATTGTTTCCTTCCGATACCGGAATCAGAGCCTCTATATATCCGGTTGAATCAGCAGTCACAAATGACACTAACTGACCATTCGAATATATTTCAACATTCGCATTAGGCCTGCTTTGCGTTTTGAACAAATAATATTGCTGATTGAAGAAGGTTGTATAGTCATTTGATAAATAAATTCCATTTGCATAACCCCTGACTCCGCTCATAAGTATCGTACTACTTTGCCTGTAGAGCGAAGCTTGCTTAAGCAGTTTATGATTAAATTCATACTGTTGTTTAAACGTAAATTGATTCTCCTTGTATGTTGAATAATTGGTTAATGAAAGATTCGTAGTAAATATCCCTTTCAGAAATTCGGCATTTCCGCTCAACGTTACATTATGTCCATCAAAACCCTGATCGGATATACTACCCCCTACGGAATAGCCTATCGTATTCAAATACAAATTACGCAGAGAAAGAGTATCGATAAATTGTTCAGGTTGTACTTGATTGTTTTTTTTCTTCTCGAATTCCTCTTTTCGAATATTTTGTTCGTATTTTGCCTCAAAAGGAAATACTCTCTCCGAACTCAGGTACAGAGTCAGAGATCCATAAGCAAGCGTAGCTTTGATTCCGCATAATTCATTCAGATATGTATTCCGGATATAGAATTTATTTTCGCTGATGAGGAGAATTGAATCTCCTAAATTATGTTTTGAGTCTTTACGTATTAATGTATCCCCGTGAAGAATGAACCCATTTGCTTTATTTGGGCAATCAGTCGAGAGCGTATTATTCTTTTCTGATTTCACCACAGGATAATCCAAAACTTCAAGTAATTCATAGAGATTGACAAATACATTGGTATCCTGCACAACTGTTTCGACCTGTCCAAGATCAAATTTCCCCGCAATTACTTTGAAGTAGGCTATATCTTCATCTGCATAACAGATAGTGAAAAATGAAAACAATAAAACAGCTAATAGTGACCTTGTCGGAATTATTTTAACGTTCCCACCCATTCACATAAGTTTTCTGTATTTTTTGCGGATTCGCCGTTTTTGTACACTATTTTTATCTTATATATCTGACTCTTGTTATTCTTCAACTTATCAGCCATAACCGGAAGAATAAACCGTCGCTCAGTTGCCTCGCGGTAAATCGCATTTCCGTTTGATTCTCCAATTTTAATATCTTCATTATCATCTCCGACAAGAAAAACCTCCAGATTCCCAAAAATGGATTGAGTACCTGTTCTCTTTACATAAAATGAGATATCGGATGGTATACCATCCGCTGTATTGCGTATGAATTGTACAGAATCTATACTTACGTCTTCAAGTTTGGAGTTAGATCTGTAGATCAGTGGAATAGCAGCACCTAATCTTACTACAATATCAAAGCGAGTCCCTTTATCGTCTCCTTCGACTACAACATTACTCTTATTACCGGTGGATTCCAGCGGCAAAAAGTGGAGATATGAGCGATATTCGCCATCTGAAAAACCATCTTTCGCTGCCAGCTGTATCTGAACCTCCTGACATCCGCCAGGCTCAAGAGTTATTCTTCTGGGGAAGATGCGTATGTTATTTTTGAGACTATATGGATATTGTTCAGGTTCTGTTATATCAATCAGTTTGTAATTTTTATCGAATACCTTATCTACTAACGATAATTGGAAACTACGTGTAATATCGGTAGGATTGCAAACTTGCAAGGTATGAACTTGCTTTGGCTTTAGAAGCATGCGATATTCAGAGAATAATACCCCCTGAGCATTCATTGTTGAATATGCAGCCGTGAAGAATATAAGCAGAACAATTGTGCTTTTCGTTAGGTTTTTCATGTTTTATCCTATTTATGTATGAAAATATACCGTAGTCTATAACTACGGTATATTAAATCTTAAACTACTGCCATGTAATTGTCATGTCAAAGTTTCCTGTGTAAGTTCCATGTTTTGCAGAATTCGGAACAGTAAGTGCGCCTCCAAATGTATAGGCTCTGTAGGCATCTTCTCCTACTGTAATTTGTGTACTTGCTGATGAGGGAACGACAGTGCCGTTTTTATCAAACAATGAAGGTACATAAGTAAGTCCATTAGCTTCTTCTCCGCCCGGAAGGGATAATTGAACAGAGGATGGATATTGAACTGTAAAGTTTGCTCCTTTATTTGCAGTAACATAGAAGCTTCCTGCCCGTTGAAGATCAACACTGTAAAGAGAGGTTGTTCCTGTTGTTACAGAGCATCTTCCCTGATGATCCATTGTTACAGTTGCACTGCTTGAAACAGGAATAAATATACCTCCAAAGTCAATATCGGACTGCTTTACTACACTTAACTGATCTGCCAGACGAGCAGTCACTCCAAAGTTTGTTGCAATAACTTTCTGAGCCATCACTTCAGTACCCCAAAAAGAAAGAAGGGTAATAATAACTAATGCAAGAACATTTTTCATAAATAAATGATTAGGTGTAAATAATTAAACATAGATAGTATATATTAAACATCACAATTTATATATTGTTCGTGTAACTTATTAATATAACAGACGTTACGGTATTAATCTGACTGAGATACAAGTATAGTTATGTTAATTATTTATTCATTACTGACTAAACAGAAAAACCCCTTGCAAATGCACGTCACATTCACAAGGGGATTTACCCGATATCCTAAAGTCTTTATTTTACAATTTCTCCGTATAAATCAAATACCTGAGCACGGGTAATCTTAGCTTTATACATCTCACCAATCACGAGTGGTTCTTCATTCGAAATCAGTACCTCCGGATCAACTTCCGGTGAGTCGAATTCAGTACGTGCGATATAATAATCTCCTTCCTGACGATCAATTATCACTTTAAGCGTCTGACCAACTTTCGACTGACTATGCTCTGCCGCAATGGATTCCTGCAAAGCCATCAATGCATCCATACGCTCCTGCTTGATCTCTTCCGGAATATCATCTTCATAATGCTTATAAGAATATGTATCCTCTTCGGCCGAATACGGAAATGCTCCCATACGTTCGAAACGCATATCCTGAACGAACTCTTTCAATTCTTCAAAATCCTGTTCCGTTTCTCCCGGAAAGCCTACCAGCAGAGTTGTTCTCAAATGTATGCCCGGTACTTCTTCACGTATCTTACGCAACAATTCGTATGTTTTCTCTTTTGTAACGTGACGTTTCATTCGGGACAAAACAGGATCACTGATGTGCTGTAGTGCTATATCCAGATATTTGCATACATTATCCCGCTCACGCATTACACGAAGCAGATCCATCGGAAACTGTGCCGGATATGCATAATGCAAACGAATCCATTCAACTCCGGGTATATCCGAAATGCGCTCTACCAATTCTGCAATCTTGAACTCACGATACAGATCCCATCCGTAGAAAGTAAGATCCTGTGCAATAATCTGAAATTCCTTTACACCCTGTGCAACCAATTTACGCACTTCGTCTTCAATATCCTCTATTGAACGGGACTGATATTTACCTGTGATAATCGGAATAGCACAATATGCACATGTACGATTACAACCTTCTCCTACTTTTACGTAAGCATAATGAGACGGTGTTGTCAATATACGCTCGTTGTGCAGACGATCATCATAAGCAGAACCGAGATCAGCCAACAATGATTTCCAGTCAAACTTTCCATAAAACTTATCTACTTCAGGTATTTCTCGCGGAAGATCCTCGATATACCGACCTGACAGACAACCCATCACATAAAGCTTCTTGATTTTACGATGCTTTTTTGCCTCACAAAAGCGTAGAATCATATCAATAGATTCTTCTTTTGCATCACCAATAAACCCACAGGTATTAATAACTACAATCTCACCGTTCACATGATCCGAATCATGAGCTACGCTGTAGCCACCAGCCTGAAGTTGTTTTAACAACTGCTCTGAATCTACGAGATTCTTTGAGCATCCTAAAGTAATAATGTCTACTTTATTTTTAATCATACTTATTTATGGAATAAAAACGGAACAGACTACGAAAAAAAAATATTTTCCGACAGTGTGTTCCGTTTGACTTTTTTCAAAATATGTTCAGTTGCTGCTTTGAGTTTAAAAATTCCCAAAACCGCTTCTTTGTTTCTTAGAGTTTTTTCCCTCCGAAAAGAGAATCAACAAATTCGCGACGATTGAAAACCTGAAGGTCTTCCATGCGCTCGCCTAGACCAATATATTTTACCGGTGTCTTGAATTGATCAGAAATACCAATCACTACTCCACCTTTTGCTGTACCATCCAATTTCGTAATCGCCAATGCATTTACTTCTGTAGCGGCAGTAAACTGTTTCGCTTGCTCAAAAGCATTTTGTCCGGTTGAGCCATCCAATACCAATAACACTTCGTCCGGAGCACCAGGAACAACCCGCTGCATTACATTTTTGATTTTTGTCAGCTCATTCATTAAGCCGATTTTATTGTGAAGACGTCCTGCCGTATCAATGATAACGACATCTGCATCATTTGCTTTTGCTGAACTTAACGCATCAAAAGCAACAGATGCAGGATCGGAACCCATCTTTTGCTTCACAACCGGAACACCCACACGCTCACCCCAGATACATAGCTGTTCGACAGCTGCTGCACGGAATGTATCGGCTGCACCTAAATAAACTTTCAGTCCGCTTTTCTTAAACTGATAGGCCAATTTACCAATTGTAGTCGTTTTACCTACGCCATTCACACCCACAACCATTATCACATATGGCTTCTTATCTTTTGGTACTGTAAATTCAGCTACATCTTCGGAGTTATTTTCAGTAAGAAGTGATGCTATCTCATCTTTCAGCAGCTCATTTAATTCATCCTGACTGACATATTTATCATTTGCTGCACGTTTTTCGATACGCGTAATAATCTTAAGCGTAGTCTCCACGCCAACGTCCGAAGTGATCAACACTTCCTCCAAACGGTCAAGTACCTCATCGTCAACTTTGGATTTACCTACGATGACACGAGAAAGTTTCGAAAAGACACTTTCTTTAGTTTTAGATAACCCTTTGTCCAAGG
>JBOFKE010000236.1:0-3032 GCA_051657185.1 Bacteroidales bacterium
AAGTCGCAGGATATATATAATAAGCATGAGCAAAATGCTAATATTCGAAATAATTTCATATTCGTATGTTTTTAAATGCCTAACTGAAAACCAAAGTTGAATACGCGTTGGATTGGATAACCTAACCCATTACCGCCCATCTCAGGATCCCATAATTTAAATTTACTAAATGTCAGAAGATTTGTTCCCGTTGCATAGACACGCACACTATTAATAAATATTTTTCTTAAATATTTATCAGGAACTGTATAACCAACCTCCAATGATTTTAGACGAAGAAATGAGTTATCACG
Organism: Bacteroidales bacterium; assembly: GCA_051657185.1. Taxonomy (GTDB): domain Bacteria; phylum Bacteroidota; class Bacteroidia; order Bacteroidales; family UBA7332; genus UBA7332. The sequence goes on from JBOFKE010000236.1 coordinate 294, forward strand.
CATAAACCAGGTACTTAGCTGATTATTATTCTCAATTGTATATGCTGATAATCTTGGCCACAATGCATAGGGGTTTTGATTACTTTCTGACCAGTGGTTATCTGCATATACCTGCAACAATCCATTGGTATTATTTCCATTTTTATTAACAAATGGCGCAGTTGCATTTTGATCTATCCAGAATGAGGACTTCGCATTTCCCTGAAAGAAGGCCGATAAATCAAAACCTTTATACCCTGCAGAGAACCCAAAACCATAAGTAATCTGTGGGGTTGTAGGATTTCCTAACGGCACTTGATCTTTAAAGTTAATCACACCATCATTATTGATGTCACGGTATTTAATATCGCCGGGACCATATTTTCCAAATTGTTGAGGAGATGCATCAACCTCTGCCTGATCAGTAAAAAGAGATTCGGCTATATATCCAAACTGCTGACCAATTGCTTTATTAACTCTAGACAGCCATGGTGCATCTTCATACAATGGTTCTTCAAATACTTTATATTTACCTACTGCATAAGTAAAATTTGCACGACCTTGTACCCATAATCCATTCGCAAATGCTTTATTATAATCTAATGATCCATCAAATCCCTGGCTATAAGCCTCTCCGACATTCGATCTAATCGCAGCTTCAAACCCTGCCTCTGGCGTAACCGATGCTCTATCCATCAGAATATTAGAACGGTCTTCGCGGAAATAATCTGCTATGATTTTAAAATCCTTTAGGACACTCATTTCCAAACCAATATCTAACTTCTTAGATATTTCCCACGTGATTTCATCATTTGCATATCGGTTAATTACTACAGTCGGCCTGTGATTGGGTTTATTCATATCTGTTCCAAAACCTGGTGCAGCACCACCATTCAGATTGACATTTGACAAATAGAAGAAGCGATCATTGATACTACCAATTCTATCGTTACCCACTAGTCCATAAGTTGCTTTGAGTTTAAGCTGAGATAAGATATTCTCATTCACATTGGCTTTAAAGAATTTCTCATTCGAGATTAACCATCCCAAACCAACTGATGGGAAGAATCCGAAACGATGTTTCTTTGAAAATCTTTCAGAACCATTGTAGCCAAAGTTACCTTCTATAAAATAACGGGAATCATATCCATAAGTAAGTCTTCCTGCTAATCCAAGATTTCTTTGAGCCAACGAACTTTGTAAGTCTGCAGCACTTGAAATACTCTTGTTTCTCATTGTGAATACCAGCAAGCCTCCTACATCATGCTTTTCAGCAAACGTTCTCGCATAATTCACAGCTCCTTCCATATAAACTGCTGCTTCTGTCCACTCAGATCCTTTTTCATAATTAAGGAACTCAGTACCTCCTTCGGGATTCAGATTGGTTAATTGGTAGATATCATTCTGTTTATCATATTTTCCTACAATATAATAGTACGGATTATAAAAACGTTTTGATTCGAAGTACGAAGTTCTATCCGTATTTACATTTAATCGGGCAGTTAATCCTTTTGTTATCATACCCAAATCTTGTTTGATCTCAGCCTGCATTGACAGGAAAGTACGACTTGAGTTTTTATAACCTCTGACAACTTCAGCATATGGATTTAATGCATCACCTGTTTTAACATTTCCAAATAAAATATGCTTCGTAAATAAGTTTCTTTCATCCGGTTCATAGTATGCTGGAAAAGCAACCGGATTTGCTCTCGTTACCATTCCATAGATTTCATCACCATTTTTCAATGGACCCGAATAATCATCAAAACTACCATTCATTCTCAAGATAACTTCAGTAGTATTCGTAACATTCACATTTACATTCGAACGAACATTAACACGGTTAATATCAATATTCTGATTAAAATTATTACGCTTATCTACTTTCAACAATCCTGTATCGTGAGTGTAATTCGCAGCAATATAATATTTAGTGATTCTACCGCCACCGCTCAAGTTCATATTCACACGCTGATTGCTTGTCTGATCTTTTAATAGCATATCATACCAATCTACCTGCGGGTACACATTGGGATTTAATCCTCTTATAGTATTATCAATCTTTTCCTGAGAATACGGAGAAATAGCAAGTGGGTCACGAGTTGTAACTGCCTCGTTATGCAATCTCATATAAGTGATCGGATCTGCCAGTTTAATTTTACTAACTGGTTCTGATATTGAATTTTCAAAACGAATATTTAGTTTTGCTTTTCCTTCTGTCCCTTGTTTGGTTGTTACCAAAATAACACCATTCGCACCCCTTGAACCATACAAAGCAGATGATGTAGCATCTTTTAGAATGGAGAAGCTCTCAATATCATCTGTGTTCAAACGAGCCAAATCATCAGTTGTCAGCTCAAGACCATCAATTAAGATCAGTGGAGATTTAGCATAACCGAAGGATGTAACACCACGCACAAAGAATTGAGCATTATCTCTACCTGGTTCACCCGTTGTCTGGTAAGAAATCAGACCGGCAATACGGCCTCCGAGTCCTGTTGTAAGATTACTTGAAGGAACTTTCAACTCAGCTGGTTTAACTGTCGAAATGGAACTCACGACACTCTCTTTCTTTTGTGTTGAAAAGGCTACAATCTGAACTTCGTCCAAAGCCTCTGAATCTTCATACATGGTTATTACCCGGAACGCTTGCAGGTTATTTCCCTTAAACACTATCTTCTGAGGTTTGTAACCAATGTAAGAGATCGTTAATGTCTCTCCTTTTTCAATTCCGGAAATCTGATAATTTCCATCCAGATC
>JBOFKE010000237.1:0-16532 GCA_051657185.1 Bacteroidales bacterium
TATTATAAAAGAAATATCTGATCTTAAGAATACCTCAAAGAGTCTTTAAAGCCTTAAACTTTGAAGACTCTTTTTTTTGATTCAAAAAGCTCTGTTTCGCTTTGTGTGCATATAGGTTATTATTACTTTTGAATCGAAATACATAAAAATATGAACATCACTGAAATATATAGATTTATAACAAAAGAAGAGCTTTTAGTTATAGCGGTATTCTTACTGATCGTATTCCTGCGGGGATTCTATATTTATTTAATGCGAAAAGCGATTTACCGGCAGCATGGAAAAAACGGAACAGACTCGACGCCCCTGTCGGTTATTATTTATGCATGTAATGATGCAGATAATCTTAAAAGCAACTTAAAAGCCATATTAAAACAAGACTATCCGGAGTTTGAAGTGATTGTTCTAAACGATGGATCGACCGATGATACAAATGATTTACTCAAGTATTACGAGCGGGATTATCCGAATCTTTATCACACCTATTTGCCAGAAGAAGCGAAGACACAATCCCGAAAAAAAATGGGACTGAATGTTGCTATTAAAGCGGCACATTATGACTGGATCGTTATGACTACAGCCAACTCTAAACCTGTATCGAATCAATGGTTAAAGACCCTGGCGCGAAATATTGATTCAGAAACAGATGTTGTTTTAGCCTATTCAGGAATTAAGTCTGAGAAAAAAGGAGGGCTCTATTTCCGGTTAAGCAATCTGATTTTTCAAATCAAATATTTAGCAGCTGCCCGTATAGGAAAACCATATATGGGGGTCGGGAATAACCTGGCTGTGCGCAAGGAAGTTTTCAAGCAACGCTTGTTTCATGGCATACTTAATCTGCCTTTTGGTGAAGATGATATCCCTGTAAACCGTATTGCAAATAAAAAAAACACATCTGTCGAGTTATCTCCCGAATCAGTAGTCAATGTATATTATTCTGATTTAGCTTTAGGCTGGAAAGAGCGCACGTTAGCGTATGCCGGAGCACGTAAATATTATACCCAAAAAGGATACCGGATATGGAGTCCCGAATCCCTATTTCGTATTTTATTTTGGGGTATCCTCATTTACAGTGCGTGCATGGGATATTTTGCGAACTGGTTATACAGTCTTATCTTTTTAAAATTTGCTCTATGCTATTACTTATTTCTGTATTTCAGCATTAACCGGATTGGTAAACAATTCGGAGAGCCCCGATTCGGGCTGACGCTTTTAAAGCGCGAATTATTCCAGCTATTCATTGATCTTTATTATAAAAAGAAGGGAAGAAAATATACATGTTGAATGAATTTGTAGCAGATCTTTTAGCTATTCACAGCAATCCGAATGACGCATTAGACAAGAGGTATAAGAAACTACGGCTATTACTGAACAGATATGTTCTTATTCAGACAAAAAATGACGGAGTCAGTTATCCGAATGCGGCAGCACGTCTCGAAAATCTGATGAAGAGATGTGAGCTCCCTCCGACTCATCGTATCCGTATCAATTCTTTTCGGGTTAAAACCAATAAAGACAATATACACACTTCTGCATTTAAGGAAGACGAATATATTACAGAACTTTATGCTATATATGCACTGATACAACGAATTGACGGTATCAAAATCGAACAGCAACTCTTTGAAGAGGTATTTAAAACAAAGGTTCCTCATAAAGAGTTTGTTGCCAAAATCAGGCAAAAAAAAGACCGGGAAATAAACAAACAGGTTATTCCGGTACGTATCGACGCTATCGATCCTGAGGATGATTTTATTCTTTATGTAATCCGAGACGATGAAGAAGAGCATAAAATAGCTATTTCACTGGATGAAGATTCCAGATATATCCGTGAGTTACCTCAGGGCATAGCTTTGAATCTCATTTTCCTTCATAAAGCTAAACCTGTACAGGAGGAAGAAGATTTATTTGCCCGATATACACCGGATATAGTAGTTGTAGAGCCTAATTATCTGTTTGATATCAGTTCGCTTGCAGAATGCTACAAACCCTATGGACATGATCCGATGAATTACACGTTTTCGCGGCTTACTCAAGTCGAGAATACCCGTCATATCTTATTAGGAAACGTAGCCAATTACTTTTTAGATGAATTGGTAAATGAATCCGAAGAAGAGCCTGTCCAATATATTGATGTGATGAAAAGATTATTCAAATATGCTCCTTTTGAATTCTCTACTTGTGAAGATCTCAATGATCCTGCTATTGAAAAACAATTCTTTATGGATTGTAAGGCTCAATTTGACTTAATAGCAAAAATGGTCCGTGAGGATTTTCTGAATCCGAACTATGGTATTGATCGTACAAAGGCTATTCTGGAACCTTCCTTCCTTTGTCACTCACTGGGTCTGCAAGGACGTCTGGATCTTCTTTTGGATGATTATTCCAAATTCATCGAGTTAAAATCGGGGAAAGCCATGGAATACGACGGAAAGATTACTCATCGCGAAAATCATTTCGTACAAATGATGCTCTATTTTGCCGTTCTGACTTTCAATGCGGGAATGGATTCAAATGATATCCAGGCTTATCTGATGTACTCAAAGCATGGATTTCTATATCCCGAAAAACCATATTGGCGACTGGTTCGTGAATCTATACAATTACGAAACAAAATTGTAATCTATGAGTTAAATGTCACATTAAATAATTCGATTGAGTACACGAACCAATACCTGAACTCTATAAATCCGGAGAATCTGAACCGCCAACAGCTTTCGGGCAGATTCTGGGAAATTTATCTGCGACCTCCTATTGTTGAATTTTCGGAGAAGCTTGCAGAGATGACAATTGAAGAACGGGCTTATATAGACCGCCTTTACACGTTTATATCTAAAGAATTGTATTTATCTAAAGTAGGAGGAAGTGCTTCGCACGATTCTAATCGGGGCAACTCAATGCTTTGGGAATCTCTTTGGGAGGAAAAAATAGAGTCCGGCGAAATCCTGTATGATCTTGTTTTAGAAAATTCGTATATTGACAATAACATCCATTATCTGGAGCTGAACATACCTGATTATGACGGAGAACTACTGCCTAATTTCCGGACTGGTGATGTAGTAATTCTTTATCCTCGTATGAAACCAGAAGATAATGTTACCAACAATCAGATCCAAAAAGCATCTATCATACAGATACAGGGAGCTAAATTAGTATTGCGTCTGAGAAACATCCAAAAACATGCAGAACTGTTTTCTTCCAAACTGAAGTATGCAATGGAACATGATTTTATGGATGTCGGATATACTTCTATGTATAAAGGCCTTGCTGCTTTTATCAGTGCAAGATCCGATCGAAAACAACTCATATTGCAAGGTGCTCCTTACCGGAAAGAGTTAGTGAGTGAATCCAATAAACAGGAACCCGATCTTGACCGCATTGTCCGTAAAGTCCAGCAGGCGAATGATTACTTTTTGCTGGTAGGTCCTCCGGGAACAGGCAAAACCTCACAAGCTTTACGTCGGATGGTGGAGCATTATTATACTCATACCGATGAAAATATCTTATTGCTATCCTTTACGAACAGAGCTGTCGATGAGATCTGTCAGATGCTTTCGACCTTTGACAATCTGGAGTATGTGCGAATAAGTTCCGAAAGTGCGTGTGAACCCGAATATCAGGATCATTTGCTGGAAAACTTTCTGGATGGATGCAACAACCGGAAACAAGTAAAAGACAAACTGGAGAAATGCCGTATCTATGTCGGTACTGTCTCTTCTTTAAGCAGCAAGAATGCTCTTTTCGGCATTAAACATTTTGGCATTGCCATGATAGATGAGGCTACACAACTGTTGGAACCGCAACTACTGACATTGTTATGCGCTAAAGATAAAACAGGAAGAAATGCAATCGATAAATTTGTATTGATCGGTGATCACAAACAATTACCAGCCGTTTTGCTCCAGTCGGAGAAAGATTCGGAAATTAAAGATACAAATCTACGGACATTAGGGTTTTCAAATTTCAAAGAGTCACTGTTTGAACGACTCTATCGAAAAGCCATTGCCGAGGAAGATGAAATACATCTGGATATGCTTGTACGCACAGGCAGAATGCATCCGGAGGTAGCCGATTTTCCAAACAGATTCTTTTACGAAGGAAAGTTACAGCCCATTCCTTTGCCACATCAGTCTGAGGAATTATGCTTTACATACCGTTCTGAGGATAAACTTACAGAAGCTTTGGCTGAATCGCGTGTCGCATTCTTTCATGCAGATCCTGACCCCGAAGCCACATCGGTAAAAACAAACCGGAATGAAGCACGTATTATAGCGAAAATGGTTAAGCAGCTTCAGGTACTCCATCGCGAAGCGGACATTCCGTTTGACATACATGAGCAAATCGGTATTATTACTCCTTATCGAAGTCAGATTGCATTGATTCGTCAGCAACTGGCCGAAGCCGGGATTGAAGATACCGAGCGAATGATGATCGATACAGTCGAACGATTTCAGGGTTCGCAGCGCGATATCATTATTTATTCATTCTGCATCAACCGGTATTATCAGTTTGACTTCTTGTGCAATACGATCGAAGAGAATGGCTATCTGATTGACCGCAAGCTGAATGTAGCTATGACCCGTGCCCGCAAACAATTATTTTTGGTTGGTAATAGTAAAATATTACGCAGGAATGAATTATATTGCGAGCTGATAAAAACATTTAAAGAAATCTTTTTTATTCAACCCGATTAAATTAATATTGATAATGTCTGAGATTAAAATCATTAAAGGCGAAATTTACACAGATGCCAGAGGAGTAATCAAACATGTGAATGACTTTGACCTGAAGGATGTTTGCCGTACTTACGCAATCCATCAGAGTGATCCTTCCGTTGTACGTGCCTGGCATGGTCACCAATTCGAAAAAAAATACTTCTTCGTTGTAAAAGGATCTTTCACCTTTGCTTTTGTCAAAATCGATAATTGGGAAAATCCATCCGATGACTTAGTGCCTACCATCATTCAGGTAGATGCCAGCAAAGAAAGCCAGGTTATCTGTATCCCTGAAGGATATGCAAATGCCGTTAAAGCCAACGAACCGGACTCTATTGTTATCGTTTACTCCGGCAAACGGATGGATGTAGCAGTATTAGACAGTTGGAGATGGGATAAAGATAAATGGGTGGATTGGAGTAAATACTAATCTCTTTCGAAACACACAAACACAGAACAATAACATATACATTATCGATTGATTCATGAAAAAAATCTTATTTCTGTCTTGCCTTGCTGCATTAGCAAGCACATCGTGCGTAAGCAAGAAAACGTTTCTTGCATCTGAAAGTGCGCGTATTGAGGCTCAAAACAAAAACGAATCGCTTAGCCGGGAGTTGGGCTTATCCAAATCCAGTGTCGACCGATTGTCAAAACTAATGACACAACTTGCTGCCGATACGACTGAATTAGGAAAACAAGTCCGCAGTTATCAGGCTATGCTTTCTAAAAACATGAGTCAGCAGGAAAAGTTAGATGCTATGCTTCAACTCAAACGAAGTGAGCTGGATGAACGTGAAGCTACAATCAACGAACTGCAGTCTATGATCAATGCTCAGAACGATCGCGTTATGTCACTCCTGCAAAGTGTACAGGATGCTTTGCTTGGTTTTAGCAATGAAGAATTAACGGTTACTCAGCATAACGGTAAGGTATATGTCGCTATGTCTGACAAACTCCTATTCCAATCGGGAAGTGCCAGACTGGATAAACGTGGTATCGAAGCTCTTGCCAAACTTGCTCAGGTATTGAATACGCAAACCGATATCGATGTATATATTGAAGGACATACGGACAGTAAGCCGATTAATACCGTTCAGTTCAAAGACAACTGGGATTTGAGTGTAATCCGTGCTACATCCGTAGTGCGTATCCTTACAAAAGACTATGGAGTTAATCCTCTTCAGATTGTACCGAGCGGACGAGGCGAATTCTCTCCGGTAGCTGACAATGAGACTGCCGACGGAAGAGCTAAGAACAGACGTACCGAAATTATCATGGCTCCGAAACTCGATAAGCTGTTCGAAATATTACAATAAGAGTAGTTGTCCTGAATAAAAGACATACAGAAAATAAAAGAAGTACATCCCCTATTGCCGGACTTACCAGCTACAGGAGGTGTACTTCTTCTTATTTGTTTCTTATCCATTCATTATTAAAAAAGAACATTATTCACATTTAATTCATCCCTTTCAGGTTATTATTTATTTTATTGGAATATATATTTATATTTGCACATATAATACCAGTATGTTATTTTACACAAATGGCATATCAATAGAATAAACTGACTATGAGAAACATCCCTCTGGACTGGCTGAGAGGCATTTGCGCAATAGCAATCATGCTTTATCATTTTTTCTTACCGGCTACGATTGCTAATCCTTTGAACCGATTAGGTATTTATGCAGTTTCAATTTTCTTCATCCTTTCGGGATTAAGTCTGGCAATGAGCTGGAATAACAAGCAGTTAAACAAACAAAACACGAAAGTATTCTTTCTTAAAAGGTTTTTGAGAATATATCCCCTATTTTTCATTATTTGCCTTCTGACTTTTCTTTCCAAATATATAAGTAATCAACCTCTAAGGCTTGATACACTCTTCTCTAATCTATTTTTGTATTTCTCGGTCATCCATCCGGGAGACTATTATGCAGTCGGAGCCTGGTCTATTGGAAACGAAATCGTATATTATATATTCACACCTGTAATTATATATGGATATAACCATCATTTACGTACGGGAAATATTCTTTGGATTATATCCATCCTTATGGGTCTGATCTTTAGCTACAACTTATTGAATCCTCAAGTGCCGCTCATGGAACAGTGGGATACTTATATCAATCCGTTTAACAATCTGTTTTTATTCGTGTCGGGTATAGCTCTCTATTATAATTCAGCCAATCTGAAAGTAAATAAATCAATTGCTATAGCGGCAATTATTCTATTGTCTTCTTTTATTTGCTTCTATCCTTTATCCGGAAGCAATCAATCTGTGATTATTGCCGGTTCCATACGCATATGGCTTTCTGCGGCTTCAATTTCCTTAGTCTTTTTTATTTACAAATTAAATATAACAAAGGCCGGCTTTATCGGTAAATTCTTTGAACAGATAGGTATTGCAACTTATGGCATCTATTTAATTCATCCCATTATGCTTACAATTATTGGCTTTATCTTCAAAAAGACAGGACTTTCAGATAAACTACTCTATTACAATCTGACTGCGGCTTCAACAATTATGTTAGCTTTACTGAGCTACTATTATTTTGAAAAACCGATCATGAATCTGGCTAAGAAATTCACCTCACAAAATATATGCAAACGACCGGAAGAAGATATATCGGTATCGGAAGATTACGTCAAATAGCTATAATAGAAAAAGCGCAGTCAGTCAGAGCTGATTGCGCTTTTCTTTTATTTTTCTTTCGTACGGGGTACATAAGAAAACGGATGTGTTTCAATAATCGTTATATTATTTTTTCCGACCAACTTACGGATTGGTTTCAGAAAACGTAGTTCTGCATTAGAACAAAGAGAAATAGCTGTCCCTGTATTCCCTGCCCGACCCGTACGTCCTATCCGATGAATATACGTTTCAGGATCATTTGGCAATTCGTAATTGAAAACAAATCCCATATCTTCAATATCTATACCGCGGGCAGCCAAATCTGTCGCAACAAGCAAATCTGTTTCGCCACTTGTAAAACTTTGGAAGGCTTTCCGACGCTCAAACTGTTCTTTATTTCCATGTAAAGACGAGGCAGAAAAACCGGCTCTGTTCAGTTCCGAAGTCAAAGTTTCGGCATCCTGTTTAGTGCGGACAAAAATCAAAGCCGTTTTCACTTGTCGCTCAGTCAATATATGAATAAGAAGTTTCAGCTTATTCGGTTTATCTACATAGTATGCTGTCTGAGTGATCAGAGACACATCCGGCTTAGCCTCTACCAGATTAACTGTTGCCGGACGATAAAGGATTTCCTTTCCTAGTTTAATCGTTTCGGGTTGAAGAGTCGCTGTAAACAATGCTGAACGCTTTTTACGAGGCAATCCCGAAACAATTTTACGAATGGTTCCGATAAAACCCATATCCAGCATTAAATCGCCTTCATCAATGACCAGCCATTCAAGTTTACGAAAATCGATCGACCGATTAGCTTGTAGATGATGTAAACGACCCGGAGTCGCCACAATAATTTCAGCACCCCTATCAACACTGTCTAACTGATCTTCGATAGACTCGCCACCTATTATTACTGCGCAACGCATACGTGTAAATAAGGTCAAACTGTCTATTTCATCTGCTATCTGAATAACCAGTTCCCGTGTAGGAGCCAGAATAAGAGCTTTCACACCTTTGCCCGACGTTGAATTAATCAGGTCTTGCAGCAATGGTAAAAGAAATGCTACCGTTTTACCTGTACCCGTTTGAGCACAAGCTAACACATCTTTCTTATTCATCAATAAAGGAATCACCTGTTCTTGTACGGGTGTCATTTCTTTATATCCTTTGCGGCCAATAGCCTGCAATAAGGGGTCTGCTAAATTAAATGATTCAAATGTCATGCTGTAAAGATACAATTAAGATATGGATTCGTTTCATTTATATCTCTGAATAAAGACGACAATAGGCTAAATACACATTTTAAGCAATAGTAAATCAAATACTTAACACGCTACCAATCCTTATTTAAAAGAATCATAAATACTTTATCGGGATTAAAACGAATCGCCGATCTATCATAATTCTCGAAATAAGCACGTTTTACTGTCTTTTTGCATTTCCCTAATTGCTGAGATTGCCGTATTTCCAAATTGTTTCAGGTAATAAACAAACAGCTCAAGGAAACACATTTACATAAAATACTGATAATCAGAGTATATTTCCGCATTCCGTTTTTCTATACGGCTTTTTGAGATTTACATACGTATCCGGAGAAATTTTGATACGTATCTAACCGAAAAAACAAAGGGCGAAAATTTCATAACGCACCGTATAATTTCAAAGATATACCGTTAAAATGAAAAGATACGGTTTATTGTTCGGGAAATAACAGTATTTCGTCTTAAAAGCCACTCTACACTCTGTAAAAACGGACTCTGAACTTTAAAATATTCATTAATCTTACTCAAAATCAGGACCGTCAGAAAAATATCAAAAAGACATCTTTTCATCCGTTTTACTTACAACGCCCCTTTCTGAATAAAATCCGGGCTTACGTATCAGAGTAAAATCCGGATCGACCTCAAAACACTTTACACCCAAACAGTCAGATAGAGCCAATATAGAAAAAGGCTAACTTCCCAAACGAGAAGTCAGCCTTTTTATTTCTTATCATTAAAGTTGCATCTGCATACGTCGAATAAAATCCGTTATTCAAATGAAATCGGATTCTCTTTTTTCAAACGCGGATGCTCGTCCATATCTTCTTCGTAGAAGAATTTCTCTTCGCCAAATGCCGGTTCGAGCTGATCCAACCAGGTTGCTTTCGGATCATATTTTGCAAAGAACGGAACACCTACCCAATTCGGATTACGTCCCTGAAGAAAATTCAACACAAAAACTTTCTCTCCTTTTACCTCTGTTACACCCAAAAGCTGTACCTTACCCGGGAATGCACTCATACTTGGTCCGCGTACCGTACGGCAAACACCGCTCACCATAGAATAAGCGTCTCTGAAAATACGCCAGCAGTTTTCAATCGGAAGTTCGAAGAAATGACGTGAACCTGTATCACGGGCAATAAACATATAATAAGGAATACATCCTAAGTCTACTTGTTTACGCCACATTTCTGCAAAGATTTTCGGATCGTTATTGATATGTTTCAATACCGGAGTCTGAGTACGGATCTGAGCACCTGTGGCACGAATTTTTGCAATCGCTTTTTGAACAGCCGGAGTTGATAACTCAACCGGATGATTAAAATGAGCCTGAATTGCCAGATTGCGACCTGATTTAACGATTTTCTCAAACAATTCAATGATTTCATCTGAATCTTTATCCGTCAGATAACGATATGGCCAGTAACCTAAAGTTTTTGTACCAATACGAATTGTATGGATATGCTTAAACTCATCTGTCAGTAACGGCTCAATATATGCTTTCAGAATAGAAGCACTCATCACCATCGGATCACCTCCCGTAAAAAGAAGATCTGTCACTTTCGATTGAGATTTCAAATAGGAATATAATAAGTCAGATTCCTTCATTGCAAATTTAAGTCCGCTCATTGCAGAAAACTGCGGCCAACGGAAGCAAAAAGTACAATATGCATGACAAGTCTGACCCTGACTTGGAAAAAACAGAACTGTTTCCCTGTATTTATGCTGTATGCCTTTCAATTTAATATCACCTAAGTAAGGAACATTGTGTTCTTGTCCCGCCGGATTAGGATTTAAACTTAATCTGATATCATTAACCAATGCATCTAACTCACTTTTATCTGCACCGCTGTCAAGGAGTTGCTTTACACGTTTGTAATCTTTCGCTTTAAGCATTTCTGCCCGTGGAAAAGTCAGTGTAAAGATTGGATCATTTGGAATATTATTCCAATCAATTAATTCATTAACAACATAGCTATTTGTTTTAAATGGCAATACTCTTCCAACTACCTCAATAGCTTCTATTATTTTTTCATCCAGACCTGCGATCTGCGGTATGCTCTTATAATTAGCGAGCGTAAACGATTGATAGGCTTTACTCATAAGCAATAAAAATTTATATATGTGTGTAGAAAATTTGATCAACAGCATATTAATTATACTGTGGGGTATTAGATATTACTGTTGATTTTATTCGATCTCTAAAGATAGTTCTTTTTATTAAAATAAACAACTTTATCCTGCATATAGTTGAATATAACCGAAAAACGGGTTCAATATAAATGCAAAGAGAGCGTGTTTCCCAAAACAGGAAAACACGCTCTCTTTGCTTTTAATAAGAATTAGAAAGGATACCCCACGGCTAAATGGAAAGCCAATCCGTCTTTAAACTTACTTATATTATAATATCCTGATTTATTGGGATTCGGATAAGGTGTATGAATTGCAATTCCTAAATCGCCTCGTATCACCAGAAATTGTAAATCATAACGTAATCCAACTCCTGTACCCAAGGCTATATCTTTCAGGAATGTACTCCCCTTTAACTGTCCTCCCGGTGTATGCGGATTATTCTTTAGTAGCCAGATATTACCGGCATCAACAAATACGGCTCCATGCAGATCTCCTAACAATGGGAACCTATACTCCATATTCATTTCTAATTTAAAGTTACCCACCTGATCCAGGTATGCATTCTTTACTTCTGATGAAGGACGATAACTACCGGGACCTAAACTACGAATAGTAAATGCACGGATCGAATTGGCTCCACCAATATAAAACTGTTCATTGTATGGCATTACTTCAGAATTACAATATGCATGACCTATGCCAACCAAAAGTCTACTTGCAAGAACTGTCTTTCCGGGCAATCCCTTATAAACAATAAATTCAGTTGTATTTTTTACAAACTGAGAGAACTCATTATTAAATATCTTTTTATGCGTTTGCTTGTTTCCAAACAAAGTCATCAAACCATTCAAGACATTCCCTGCAGAGCTAAATGTATTTTGCCATACAAACTTATTACTCGCATTATCGCCATAAGGTGTATCATAGGTCAGTGTATAACTTAACATCGGTATAAACTGATTCTGAAAACTCTGAGCAATCGCTGAATTCTGATTCAAAGTCTCCTGAAACGACTGCGACTTGTTTAGCATATAGTTATAGTTCAGCCGGAACAAAGTCAACGAATGAAACCATTTCTTAGATGTTTGAAAATCGTAGGTAATTGATGTTCCAAAAGTCACCATCCGGAAATAACCGGCTCTGTTTAGAAAATCTTCGCTGAGATCAATCGTTGTTTTATTAGGATATCTGAAAAACTTCGGAACCATAAAAGAAGGTACCAGCAAACGAGGTACGTTCAGTCCTGCACTCAACTGTAATTCGTATGAATTGATCAGATTCTTATTCTGATTTGCATCGGTTTTGGGTCCTGTTTGCCACTCATAAGAACCTTTAAATTTCAGAGACAAGCTTTCTCCGCCTTTAAATATATTTTTCCACGTTATACCCGCAGTCAAACCCGGTCCGACCTGACTATTTGATTTATAAACCACATCAAACTCAGCCTCTACCTCGAAAGGAGCATCTAACGTTGCGTCAATACGCATACTTAAATCATTCGGGGCAGTCAGTGTATCAGGGTTAAACTGAATATTTACTGAATTAAAAGCATTCAAACGATAAAGATTCTGCATAGTCAAGTTCTGCTGATCCTGATTAAACAGTGATCCCGAACGCAACAATATCGCTTTATGCAATATCCATGGCTTTATTTTCAACTTCTTATTATAATGAATATTCATGCCCCGGTATTTGAGCATCTGCTCATCTGTCGTATCACGGGAATGCAGATAAACATCGATTTTATCTATATAATAAGGTTCCAGTAAGTTATTTCCGATATCTTCTTTACGAAGAAGTCTCAATTGCACCTTTTGGGGTGCAGCGACCGTATCTGCCAGATAAGTTAAAAAATCGGGTCTGAAATAGTAATATCCCATATCCTTCAACTTATTGGTCATCTTATTTTGTTCCGCTTCCAGGTTAGCAACATTAAAGTTCTGTCCTGCCTGTAATTGAGGAGAAAGAGGTGTTGCACTAATAATTGAATCGGCCGAAGTCGTATTAGGAATAACAGCAACGGAATCTAATACATAAGGCTCTGTAATATTAATCTTATATAAGATCTTAGCCTTTTTCGGGTTCTTTTTATCTTTCAGAATTTCGTAGGTCGCATCCGATTTGAAATGCCCGTAATCATCCAGCATGTTCTCTACGACCTTTGTCCGAAGCTCAGGCTTCACATTAGAAACCAGAACGGGAGGCTTAGCCAGCATTTTATAGAGCCAATGTCTGAAACCTTTTTTCTTTTCAGTATATAAATAATTATATGCCCATAAACCTACGGGGAAAGGAATACGTATAGAGCTACTTCCCAACAATGCATTATTAGGCGGATAATCCAACGGAGATGAAAGAGTTGATTCCAGTTCGGGATTCAATTTCATATCTTTGGGTTTATCAATCTCAATTTTTTTGATTCCGGTATAAAGCTCTTCCCCCTCCGGTATCAGCTTGGTTGTCGAACAAGCTGATACCAGAATAAGTAAAAAGAACAGATATAGTATTCTATATTTCATAATGTGTATTAATCATTTGATTTCTTTGGTTCATATAAAGCCGGATCTGTCAGTGCTTTTGTTTTGTCTTCTTCCTCCTTTTTCCGCTTCTCAGCCTGACGCTCCAATGCTCTTTGTTCTCTAACAGCTTTTGGTGCTCTGAAGCGGAAGATATTTCTAAACTTATATAGTTTACGACGTATCGCTACCCCTAAACCAGTTTCTGTAATTTTACCTTCAAGTATATTATCGTAATTCGTATGATGGAATAACTTCATATATAAATTACCACTTTTATCCAATCGGTAATCAATTGACAAGTCATCTATAAAGTTCTGATCCTTCGCAATTTCAGGATCACTACCCGTAGAAACCCTTCCACCAACATTTACCGTAAACCTGTCATTCAAAAAGCTCTTAGAGAATTGTACACTATAGTCAGTTCTGTTGCCACTATTTTGAGCAAAATTCTCAACACCGAAACTCAGATTAACACCTTTCAGATTGTTTCGTGCCCATTGATTAACCTGTGATTCAAGGAATCCGGTCAATGCATTAGTTGCTGTATTCGATGCTGAACCTCCACCTCCGCCAAATGACGGTGCTCCGTACAGAATCAGATTCATGGCTGTCTGCCCTCTTTGCTCAAGAGTTTGCGATGCAAGTTTATTTTGCCAGGTCAGATTATCCGGTGCCGAAGCGTCAAATACAATAGACATACTCTCTAACGGATTCTGGATACGTACAATAGCATTAAAGGTTACAATCTGGGAGTTATTCGTACCTCCTCCATCTGAAACGGATGCACGAATCTTTTCGATGGCCGTAATATTTAAAACAGGATTCAGTAAATTACCATTCCATTGTACATTACTACCTTCCTGGATATTAAATACCTTGGCTCCGATCACAGGAATATTATAGACTACAGTTCCTCCCGTCAAGGCATATTGTCCGGATAATGAGTTTGTACCCTCTCTATTCATCAGATAAGTAAGCACACCGCCACCTATAAGATTCACACGGTTACTTCCATCTGTCGATAAATCAATATTCAGTTTTACACCCTGATCGATGTTCGCTACAAATAAAAGATCCATACCTTCAAGTTCATTGATCTTCTGAATTTTCCCAAATACGACGTTAGCTGTATCACTGAAATTCACAAAACGAACCAGTTGTGCCATTTTATTTTGTGTATCTAACGCTGACTCCTGCATAACATAAGTCAGGTTAGTCTGATTTAATAAATTCAGATTTCCACGCACAACCAGTCTATTCAATGCTCCTTTTACGGTTGTATTAATGTTAATGAAAGCCTTGCCATAAACCATTGATTTCTCAGTTTGCGGAGCATTCAGTAATTGGAAATTTGTTCCTTTTAAAGTCAGATCTGTATAAATATAATCCAAACGTCTTAAATCAACATCCCCTGTTAAGACTAATGGTGAGTTTTTAGACGAATACAGCTTGTACGAATCAAACTTAATAAAGTTATCTCTTACATAAATTGGCTGCTGATCGAGTGTAAATGTTGAATTAGCAGGAATAACGTACAACGAAGTACTATCCAGCTTCACTTCACCATTAATCAATGGGTCTTTTCCATTCTGAACCATCGATAAATGACCTACCAGATAACCATTCAAAGAAAGCAAGTCATTTGGTATAAATGGATTTGCTGTTTTCAATGGTAATTTCAGGAAGTCCACTTTCAGATTCATGCCTTGTTTAGTCGAATCATTCAATGTACCTGTAACCACCATTGCTTCTTTATTATCAACATATAAAGCTGATTTGATATGTGGCTCTTTACGCTCATTCACTGCATATGCAGCATTCAGTTTAATATTACCTACATTCTGATTATTATAGATAAAGTTATCAATCTGGAATGACCCGTTTGAATTGAACATTTGATTTTCGGAGTACACACCTAACTGAGTATTCAAAATCCCTTGCATCTGTGGTAAATAAGGAATACTCTTTGAAATTTCCTGTAGATTAATACCATCTATATCCAGTATAATTCCATCATGTCCTCGTGTACTATCCACCGAGTATGCATGTATGCGTGCTATATCGCCACTCAATAGTAAATCTGCACTAATCTGTTTTGTTTTTGATATGCTGATGTAGTTATTCGCATTTAACTTCCATGGACGATTTGCTATAATCGGCGTTTCGGGAAACAGATTTAAGCGTAATGCCTGATCTTCCACACCTACAACAAAGCCCAGATCCAATCCCGTTACTCCTTTTTGATTGGTTTCATGAATTTTAAGCGTTAATCCTTTTTCATCTACAAAACCATCCGCACATAAATGGAACGTAAACTGCGGATTATTTAATCTGTTTGCCGCTACAAAGTCAAAATTAATCTTATTACTATCCTGATTAGCTACAAATTGGATCGTATCAATTATATTCTGTTTCGATTGAAAATCGTTTAACAAACAATTCAGCTTCAGACCCTCCTGTGGATTAATCATACCCTGAACAGAAGTACTGCCAATGAACATATAATCCTGGGCGAGGTATGCATTTATAATATTATTCTTTCCTGCAGTCAGCTTAAAGTTAACATCCGGATAAAACTCCTTCAGCTCTGCGAAATTGATATGCAGCGTATTCAATTGTTTTGACATTTTCTTGTTCGCATTTTCCAATGACGTTACAGAAGCCAGAATACTCTTCGGAGAATGAGCCTCAAAACGCATATCTCCTGAATTCATATAAGCATAGAACAGCGAATCTGAATTCATAACATCATAATTCAGCGAAATTTTAGGATATGTTGAATTCATAAATTCAAGCTCCTGAATCTGGATATCACCCTTACCTCCGAATTTCTGTTTTAAGTCAGTAACAAACGTAGTCTTCCACTCAAATGCTGTTTTGAATGGAGAGTTCCATATTTTCAATGCCTGCAGATTAATATTGTTTGCATCCAGAGCTAGCTCAACATTTATTAGATCTTGTTTGATGGTACCGGTAAGAGTTGTTTCAAAATTCAGATCTTTATCCAGCATTTTACCGTTAAGTTTCAAATACGAATCAAGCAATGACGCATTAACAACCAGACCTCTGTAGGTATAATCCATGAGGTCTAAGCGATTCAAGTTCAAATCCAGTTGTGTTTTGGTTGTTTGTTTAAAGAAATCAAAACCTTTACCGTCTGCCTTGAAGGTACCATCAACGACATCAATCCCCATAGAAGGCATAAATTGTTGAACAGAAAATGTATCTGATCTTAGAGTCAGATCATACACTTCCGAATCAATATTCAAATCTCCGC
>JBOFKE010000238.1:0-1736 GCA_051657185.1 Bacteroidales bacterium
TTTTCTGTTTCAGCAATACGAAGTTGAGACATTCCTTTTGAAGCAAGATATTCTCCTAAAGTGTTTGCAACATTCTCTTTGTTGAATAAGATATGTAATCCTTTATATTTTGAATCATAAGGAGTCATACAACAGAAATACAAAGGAAGGGTTTTCATACCTTCAGCTGGTAAATCTTCTTGTGTAAGAACCTCTGTCAATTCTTTTGCACGGTCATTTCTGTAGTTAAAGAAGATAACCATGTCTCCTTCAGAAATTACACCAACAGGTTTTCCGTTTTCATCAACATGAACGATAGGCTTGATAAACTCATCAGTTACACCTTCTGCATATGATTCTTTCACAGCAGTAACCATGTCAGATGCTTTTTTACCGATACCGTTCACCATTAAATCGTATGCTTCTTTTACGCGTTCCCAACGTTTGTCACGATCCATAGCATAATAACGGCCGATAACAGATGCAATTGTTCCAGCAGATTCTTTTTGATGAGCTTTTAATTTCTCAATAAAACCTAATCCACTGCGTGGGTCTGTATCGCGCCCGTCCATAAAGCAATGAACGAATGTTTTTTCGATACCGTATTCTTTTGAAATATCACAAAGTTTGAATAAGTGATCTAAAGAACTGTGTACACCACCGTCTGATAAAAGACCCATGAAATGAACCTGTTTGTTGTTTTTCTTAGCATATTCAAATGCAGCAACAATTTCAGGATTTTGCATGATGCTGTTGTCGCGACAAGCTATATTGATTTTAACAAGATCTTGATATACCACGCGACCTGCACCGATATTTAAGTGACCTACTTCAGAGTTACCCATTTGTCCGTCAGGCAAACCAACATTTTCGCCTGAAGCTTCTAACTGAGAGTTCGGATAAGTTGAAGTAAGATAGTCCCAATAAGGCGTAGCTGTATTGTGAATAACATCTTCTTTGCCTTTGTTTCCGATTCCCCATCCATCGAGGATTAATAGAAATGCTTTTTTGCTCATAATATTATAAAGTTACGTGTGTCAAAATTTTGATATGCAAAGGTAACAAATTCGTTTAGAATCGGATAATTGTGTATGCTTTAAGCAGTCTAATATTTATAAAAAGATATTCGGAATAATAAAAAGTAACAGATTAAAGGAGGTATATGGTTGTTTTGGATCAGCGGATAAACGCGGTTGCCAGCGTTCTATACTAGGTTTTTTTTGAATGCCGGATATCTAAAATGCAGACCTATGCTTTAGATTCTAATAAAAAATTCTACTACGAACAAAATTTGAAGTTTTATCTGCAACATCTGCAACACTCATACAAATACTTATATTATAGATAATTACGTGTTGCAGATAAAACGCAAAAAAATTCTTTTGTAGTAAGAGTGAAAAGAGAAACCGGATATTGTCTAAATTGTACGGTGTATCTCTGAAAAGATACGCCGTTTCTTTTAAAAGATATACTGTATCGTTGCGAAGATATACCGTATCTTTTCAGAGAAACACCGTATCGTTACGAGCTATAAGTCAATTTGCCTTATCTAATCAGATTTACATACGTATGTAAATTATTTTTGGTACGTATCTAAAATACTTTAGATACCTATGTAAAATATTTTTCATACGTAGCAAAATCGGGGACTCGTGCGGTTATTCTAAAATCAAATACGTTTATCACCAAATCAACATACGTATTTGGCAATTATCATATACGTATTTTATTGATACCAAATACGTATTTCCTCTACT
>JBOFKE010000239.1:0-8807 GCA_051657185.1 Bacteroidales bacterium
GAGAAAAAGACATCAGCTCCCTCACTTTGCAGTTGGTTTATTTCCATTAATTTATCAGTTAACCCGCTTTTATCCATAGATTCTTGCCACTCAGGGTTTAGTCCCATTTCGTCGGTATTCTGATTAGGCTTATATTTAGACTCATTTGCGAGTTTAGACATCGTAGGAAGAATATCCTCCATCATCTTGCGATTGATTTCATTGGTGTCTAAGGCTCTGTAAAATTCGATCAGGATATCAAGAATTTCACTTCTCAATGATTCATTCTCAATGATTGATTTGTATGCGTCTATTATAGTCGGAAACTGACAAAGTATTTCATCGTGTCTGACGAGCATAAGGATAATACCTGTTAATGCGCGGATCCGTATTTCTGCATTTTCATTTTGTGCGGCTTTAAAGAGTACTAATGCTTTACGCTCTTCAAAATAGGTTGTAAGAGAGAGCGTAAATGCCGAAATAAGCATTGCCTTATCGGAGTCACTCATAAAGCTGTTTGTCAAAATAAGCTGATAATATTCATCGGCTTCTTTGCTATGTACGGTCAGCCAGATTGCTTCAAATAATAAAGCTAACTCATCTTCATATTGTTTATATAATGAGATTAATGCATTCTTTTGAAAATCATCAAGGCTCTCTGTTTGCTCCATCAGCAATATTTGCTCTTTGTGAGATTCAAGAGCAGCAAACGTGTCAGCAAAGAATGATTCAAATTCTTTGCCGCTTTTCCGTTGAAAGCTTTCATTGAGATAACGTTTTCTCACGAAAAAATAGTTGCGCGAATTATCTTTCAGGATGGAGCAAGCTTGCAGATCATTCAATTCAAGTACTTGTTTGATAAGTTTTCGTTGCAGCTTTTCCTGTTCCGGATCCTTAATCCCGTCAGCCATATACTTGAGCATTGTATGGTAAACCGTGCTGATTTGTTCGTAATTGTTTTTATACTGAACCAATCGGTTAGTCTGGAGTGAATGCTTCAGCGAGTGTAATGCTTCAATCGTTTGGTGTTGAGCGATCCAGCCGTAAATGATCGAGTGGGAGGTTGAAGGACTTTCCTTCATCTCCTTGTCAAAAATATCAATGATATTCTCTTCTTCCACGTAATGATTATCGATAGCCATAATTCTTTGTTTTAAGAGTTAATACCTATATCCGGCGTCTGTAATAATTTCCCGGAAAAGCCTGGACCATCCCTTTAAACTCTAGATCGAGCAGGAGAGGGGAGAGCTGATAAATAGGCATTGAAAGACTCTGAGCGATTGTGTCAATATGACAGGGTGACTCGCTCAATAGCTTTAATATATTTTCATCGACTTCCGATAAATCAAAAGGAAGTCTCTGCTGAATTTCTTTTTTTTGTTGTACGCTCCATCCTAAAGCTTCGAAGACCTGACTGATGTTTGTAATCAGTTCGGCTTGCTTATTCCGGATAAGAGTATTGCATCCTTCAGACTGTGTGTCACCGACTTTTCCGGGAAAAGCAAAAATTTTACGTTGGTAGTTACATGCCATCGATGCCGTAATTAATGCCCCTCCTTTAGAAGCTGATTCTATAACAATTGCTCCCGCAGACATGCCGGCAACTATGCGATTACGCAAAACGAAATTTTGTTTGTCTGGCCGGGTATTGCTTAGGAATTCAGTCAGCAAACCACCTTTTTCAAGCATATCAATGGCTGTTTGTCTGTGCTGATCGGGGTAAATCCGGTCAAGCCCGTGTGCCAGTACGCCGATTGTCGGGATTGTATTGTCAACACAAGATTTGTGAATAGCAATATCTATGCCATAAGCCAGTCCGCTGACAACACTAACAGAAACGCCCAGTTCGCAAATATCTTTTGTTATGTCTGAGCATATATCCCGGCCATAAACAGAGGCCTTTCGTGTACCGATCACAGCAATTGATGGTAGCTTTAATGCTTGTTTATTTCCCTTATAGTATAATAAAAAGGGTGCATCATTGCAATATTTCAATAATTGGGGGTAATCATCATCTTTATAAAATAAAGCACTGATATGATGCTTCTCAATAAAAAGGACTTCTTTTTCAGCACGGATAAGCACCGATTTGTCATCAAAGGCATTGGCCAAAGTTTCAGTCATACCCGGCAAGTCGAGTCTGTCGTTCAGACTTGAATCGAAAATAGCTTTAGCTGATCCCGCATGACTTTCAAACTGTTTAGATAGCATGACGCCTATTCCCCTGACTTGTGTAAGAGCTATGCGGTGCAATAATTCATTATTCATGGTTGCAGATTCAATGGTTGAGAGTAAAGTTCTGTTTTATGCTTCGATCTTATTCAGATCATCCTGAAAAAGATTATCAAAGTATTCGCCTTTTGTCAGTTTCCCATTAATAACACATACGGTGTCAATTTTTGCTTTGATGCATAGTTTATCGTCGCTCTCCCGGAAAAGAGCTTGATAGAAAGTGAATTTAACACCTTCTTTTCTGACATAAAGCCGGGAAATAAAAGAATCACCACTGCGTAGCGAATTTTTAAAGTCAATCGTTATGCGTGCAACTACAGGAACGATCCCCTGAGGGAAAAGATCAGCGAACTGTACTCCTCTGCTGGCCATGTATTCGTGACGTGTATGCTCAAAATAATTTTGATAAACGGAGTTGTTTACGATTCCTTGCATATCACATTCGTAATCCCTTACTTTAAAACGAAGTTCGAAGATATATGGTTCCATATAAATAGTAGATATTATTGTTTATTTGCATACAAATATAAGATGAATATGGCTTAGACATAATTATTTAATTAACAAATCTTTGATTCATCAGGATTTTTTTTTGATTATACGGTATAAATTGTATTTTAGCCACAACTTTAAAATCAAAACACAGAACCGTATGAGAAAAATTTTAATTATGGGACTCACGGGAGTCTCACTACTATCAAGTGCGCAATCTAAAGAATGGTTGGATCCACAAGTAAATCAGATTAATAGAAAGAACACAACGTCCTCTTTTTTTGCTTATCCTGACAAAGATGCCTTAAAGAACTGTAAACAGAATAGTGGCAATTTTATTTCATTAAACGGGAAATGGAAGTTTAATTGGGTAAAAGATGCAAATCTTCGTCCGACAGACTTTTATAAGACTGGTTTTGATGATAAAAATTGGGTGGATTTTTCGGTTCCCGGTCTTTGGGAACTAAATGGTTATGGTGATGCTGTGTACAAAAATGTTGGTTATGCCTGGGCTAACCAGTTTAAGAATAATCCTCCTTTGGTAGAGGAACGGAATAACTATGTAGGTTCGTATCGTAAAGAAGTCGATATACCTGCCGATTGGAAAGGCGAAGAAGTCTTCCTTAATATCGGATCAGCAACTTCAAACGTGTATGTATGGGTTAATGGTCAGTTTGTCGGTTACAGCGAAGACAGTAAGATGGCTGCTGAATTCAACATTACATCCTATATCAAGCCGGGCAAAAATCTGATTGCTATGCAGGTATTCCGCTGGTGCGATGGTTCTTATCTGGAAGATCAGGATTTCTGGCGATTTTCGGGTATAGGAAGAGATGTCTATTTGTATGCCCGCGCGAAGAATCATATTGATGATATGCGAATTGTAACAGATTTGGATAAGGAATATAAGCATGCAAAACTGAATGTTGATCTGACTTTGAATAAGGCTACATCAGGCAACGTAAATTTGTATCTGAAAAATAAGGAGGGACAAACGATAAATTCTCAGACCATAAAAATAAATGGGAAGAATCTGACCGCTTCGATGGATGTAGAAAATCCAAATAAATGGAGTGCCGAGAGTCCATACTTATATACACTGGAGATTGAACAGCTGGCTCCGAACGGGTCGGTTATTGAGGTTATATCTCAAGCTGTTGGTTTTCGGAAAATAGAACAGGATACTAAAAACGGTCAGATATTGGTAAACGGTCAGCCTGTTTTGTTTAAAGGGGCTAACCGTCATGAACTGGATCCGTTGACCGGATATGTTATCTCGAGAGAAAGAATGCTGGAAGATGTTCGTATCATGAAGGAGAATAACATTAATGCTGTTCGCACCTGCCATTATCCGGATGATCCATACTGGTATGAGCTATGTGACAAATATGGTTTGTACGTTATTTGTGAAGCAAATCTTGAGTCTCATGGAATGGGATATGGTGATGCAACGTTAGCCAAAGTTCCTGAGTTTAAAAAAGCCCATTTAGAACGTAATCAGCGTATGGTTCAGAAATTTAAGAATCATCCGTCTATTATTTTCTGGTCAATGGGAAATGAGGCAGGAGACGGACCGAACTTTGAGGCTTGTTATGAATGGATCAAAGATTACGATAAAACACGTCCTGTTCAATATGAAAGAGCGGGTTCAAATAAACACACAGATGTTTTCTGTCCGATGTATTACTCTCCTGCCGGGATGATTCAATACGGGGAATCTCAAAAGGAACGTCCGTTAATCCAATGTGAATATGCTCATGCGATGGGTAATTCAATGGGTAACTTAAAAGAATATTGGGAGATCATTCGTAAGTATCCGAATTTGCAAGGCGGTTTTATCTGGGATTTTGTTGATCAGGCATTACGTGATTACACAAAAGATGGAAAAATGATTTATACGTATGGCGGTGACTACGGTCGCTATCTGGGTTCAGATAACAACTTTAATAATAATGGATTAATTTCCCCGGATCGGGAGTTAAATCCTCATATGCATGAAACACGCAAGATTTATCAGAGTATCTGGACATCTCCGGTTGATTTGAAAAGCGGAAAAATTGAAGTATATAATGAAAACTTCTTTAGTGATCTCAATAACTATCGGATGGAATGGACTTTGATGGTTGACGGTTCAGCTGTTGAGCAAGGTATTGTTAATGACTTGAATGTACAGCCGCAGTCTAAAACCGAAATTCAGTTACCTTATCAGTTGTCTGATTTGCCGGAGAATGCAGAAGTGCTATTGAATATCGATTATAAGTTAAAACGTGGCGTAAATCTTTTGCCTGCAGGCTACACTGTTGCACAGGATCAGTTAGAGCTGTTGCCGTATACTTCGTATTCGGCGGAACTCAAAGAAACGTCACCGGTTACAATCTATCAGGACTTAGCTCATGTAGAGCTTACGGCGGGAGATCATTCGGTAATGTTTAACAAACATACCGGCTGGATAGAATTTATAGATATGGACGGATTGCAGTTATTGAAAGATGATAGTTATCTGAGACCAAACTTCTGGCGGGCTCCGACTGATAATGATATGGGAGCAGGTCTTCAGAAACGTTATGAATTGTGGAAAGAGCCGGTGATGAAGCTAACGTCCTTCGAGGTCGCTCCGGAAGGTAAGAATGCATGCGTCAAAGCAATTTATAATTTGCCGGAGCTGGATGCAAATCTGTATATGACTTATGTAATGAATGGCGAAGGTAAAATTCGGGTTACAGAGAAACTGGATGTAACGGAGGGTAAGGAAAAAATGCCGAATCTTTTCCGTTATGGAATGCAGTTGACTATGCCTGTTAAATTCGATCGTTTAGAATATTACGGACGTGGTCCTGTGGAGAACTATGCCGATCGTAAAAGTTCTGAGCGCATAGGACTATACAAACAAAAAGTGGCTGATCAGTATTACGGTTATATTCGTCCGCAGGAATCGGGAACAAAATCGGATGTCAGATGGTGGAAGGTAACGGACTTGGATGGACGTGGTATCGAAATACAATCGGATGCTCCGTTCTATGCCTCTGCTTTGAATTATGATCAAAATGACCTGGATGATGGTAAAGAAAAAGATCAACGCCATTCGGGAGAATTGACTCCACGAAAATATACGGTCGTATCTTTTGATAAAGCACAAATGGGATTAGGTTCGATAGACAGCTGGGGTGCTCTTCCGTTAGAGCAATATCGCTTACCTTATCAGGATTATGAATTTAACTTTGTTCTAACTCCGATACGTAAGAAATAGTAATAAAAAAGAGACTGCAAACGCAGTCTCTTTTTTATTTGTCTTTTCTTTTCTTCAATACAATTGCTGTACGTGTAGGAAGATATAGCTTCAGCCACTCTTTTCTATAGCGCTTATATAGCGGATCGAAATGGGTAAAATAAATATTGTCTTTGTTTATTCGGTTGAATCCTCCAAAGTTTTCATCATCAGAATCAAGCACGATGTCATAAGACCCACGCGGAACTAAAATACCATAGTCGGTGTAAGAGTTTGTAGGGCTTAAGTTGAAAATAAAAATCAGATCTTTACGTTGGAACGCTAATACCTGATCGTCCTCTTTGCTCCAGAGTTTTTTGATCTCAGAGGTCGCAAATCCTTTTGGTCTGACTACTTCGATCATATCTTTATCGAAGCGTGCAAGGTATTTATATTTCAAATCAGGATCATCCATCAGAGACCATTGTCTTCTTGCGTAATGATGGCTCCAGTTGTTTCCTTCACGAGGGAAATCAATCCATTCGGGATGTCCGAACTCATTGCCCATAAAATTAAGATATGCTCCGTTGGTTGTTGAAGCAGTCAGCAGGCGAATGATTTTATGTAATGCAATACCCCGGTCAACCGTTAAATTTTGCGGATTGAAAACGGACATGCCTGAATACATATCAGCATCCATCAACCTGAAAATAATCGTTTTATCACCTACCAGAGCCTGGTCATGGCTTTCGGCATAGGTTACAACTTTTTCGTCTTTCCGGTAATTGGTCAATTCGTAAAAAATGGAAGAAACGTTCCATTGTTCGTCGGTTTTCTCCTTAATAGTTTTGATCCAGAAATCGGGAATTCCCATAGCCATTCTGAAATCAAAACCAACACCTCCTTCGTCTACAGGAAAAGCTAAGCCGGGATAACCGCTCATTTCTTCTGCAATCGTTATAGACTCGGAACGAACCTCATGGATAAGTTTGTTTGCAAGAGTCAGATATGTTAGGGCATCTATGTCAACTCCATCGTTGAAATAATCGTCGTAGCTGCTGAATGCCTGACCTAAACCGTGATTGTAGTACAGCATGGATGTGACCCCGTCAAAGCGGAATCCGTCAAACTGATATTCGTCCAGCCAAAATTTGCAATTCGATAAAAGAAAGTGAAGCACTTCATTACGGCCATAATCGAAACATAACGAATCCCATGCAGGATGTTCCCGACGATGGTCTGAATGAAAATACTGATGCATGGATCCATCTAATTTGGCCAGTCCTTCATTCTCGTTTTTTACAGAATGAGAATGTACGATATCCATAATAACCTGCAATCCCAGGCGATGAGCTTCATCAATCAGAGCTTTCAATTCATCCGGAGTACCGAATCTGGAAGAGCAGGCAAAATAATTGGAAACATGATAACCGAAAGATCCATAATACGGATGTTCCTGAATAGCCATGATCTGGATTGCATTATATCCTTCTGCAGCAATACGGGGCAGGATTAAATCTTTGAATTCAGTGTAACTGCCTACTTTGGCTTCTTCCTGTGCCATACCGATATGACACTCATAAATAAGCAACGTTTTATTTAAAGCTTTGCGTTTGTTTTTAAACTGATAGGGCTTTTCAGGGTCCCATACCTGGGCAGAAAAGAGGAAGCTATGTGGATCCTGGACTACACGTTTTGCATAAGCGGGAATTCTTTCACCTGAACCACCGTTCCAATGGATTTTCAGTTTGTAGACATCTTCGTGATGAAGTTTGTCTGTATCAAGAGTCAATTCCCAGTTTCCGTTGCCGACTGGCTGAAAGCTATATTCAGAATTTTCTTCCCAGTTATTGAAAGACCCTATCAGAAAGATTTGTGTTGCATTAGGAGCCCATTCCCGCAAAACCCATTTTTGGGGTTGTCGATGGAGTCCGTAGTAGAGATATCCTGTTGCAAAATCAGTGAGTGTGATTCGTCCGTTTTGAGTGAGTTCAGATTCTTTATTCAGAAAATAAGAAAGTCTCTTTTCAATTACCGGCTGAAAAGGCTTGAGCCAGAAATCCGATTGAATGAGTTTGATCTGCATGGTGTATCAAGGTTTGTTATTAAAAAAAGAGGGCAAAAGCTCCGCCCTCTTCTTATATAATTATACTAAGTGTCCGAAAAGATTGATTAAACCGTAACTTTAACTTTTACGATTAATTTTCTTAATGCCCCGTTACCGATGCCCGGTGCATGTCCGTCTTCAGGGAAGAAGATTGCAAATTGACCAGGAACAACCGTTACATATGTTGTCGGTTTGTTGCCAAAGAAAGCGATATCATTCTCTGC
The DNA here is from genome assembly GCA_051657185.1 of Bacteroidales bacterium. Classification (GTDB taxonomy): domain Bacteria; phylum Bacteroidota; class Bacteroidia; order Bacteroidales; family UBA7332; genus UBA7332. The sequence continues at coordinate 8,240 of JBOFKE010000239.1, forward strand.
AGAATAAGCTTCTGTACAATCTGTGCAAAGATCAAGAGAAGTCCATCCGAAAGTTTCTTCAGAAGCAAGAGGAACTTGTATATCAAGGTATTTGATATGTGTTTCCATTTTAGCCTCTTCGGGTTGTTTTCCGTTGATTTCTGCAACAAAGATAAATAGATTATCTCCGTCAAGCTCAATTTTCCCGGCAGGTATATGAGTAAAGTCTGTTGACTTGATATAATCAAAGGCTTTTTTGAAGAGTGGATGAAGTGATTCGATCGCACCCGAATTTTTTAATGAATCAATGATCATAGAAAAAACGATTATAAAAAATATTCTGGAAATTTTTAAACAGTCTCTAAATTGGGGCAAATATATAAAAGTTTTCGATGCATTGTTATCTCTAAATAGCAAAATACATATTCTAAAGACAAGATGTAAAATGCGAGATCGTTTTTTCGTCATTTTGTTTGTTTCTTTATCAGAATCGTATAACTTTGCGACTGTTTTTTAAACAACCATTTTAAAATTTATAACAATGATTAAAGTAGGTATTAACGGTTTTGGCCGTATCGGACGTTTGGTT